>NZ_JBHTLD010000026.1:0-28781 GCF_042678745.1 Pontibacter rugosus
TATTGGAAATATAAAATTTATCATATAAAACTGCCGGTCATATGCCCCTGAAAACAATCAAGGCACTTATACTATTCCTACTGATTGCTCAGCAGGTGATGGCACAGCAAGCTGCTGACATCAAGTATAAACTAACAGGTACTGTAAAAAGTGCTTGGGGAGATAGGCTACAGGGGGTCTTTTTAGTTTTTACGCCAGGAGCGTCTGGTGTGCTAACTGATAAGCAGGGAAATTTCTCATTACAGCTGAAAGAAGGCACTTACGAAGTAACATGCCAGTACATTGGGATGAAGCCGTTGAAAGAAACAATTGTAGTAGATGCCAACAAGCAAATAGATTTAATGCTTTTGCCTCATAATTTTAGCTTAAAAGAAGTAGAAATAACAACTAGGCCTGTTACAGATGTTAATTCTACCCGCATGGGTAGCTCTTTTGTTGATCAGAAGTTACTAACACGTATGCCTAAACTGTTAGGAGAGGCAGATGTGATTAGGGCGGTGTCGGCATTGCCCGGCGTGGTGAATGCAGGTGAAGGTACTTCTGGATTTATGGTGCGGGGCGGCAGCGCGGATCAGAACCTTGTACTGATGGATGATGCGCCACTCTTCAATGCAAACCACTTGTTCGGATTTTATTCTGTTTATAACCCGGATATTCTGAAAAGCTTTGTGCTGCACCGAAATGCCATTTCAGCCAGATACGGTGGCCGTGTATCTTCTATTTTAGATGTTAGCTTACGTGATGGCAACTCAGAAGAAATGAAGTATGAAATAGGAGTATCCCCTATAACAGCTAAGTTTAGTATGGATGGCCCAATTTTCAAAAAGGCTACTGTGCTGGCAGCTGTCCGAGGGGCCTATCCCAGCTATATTTTAAAGCTATTTCCTAACAGGAATATTAAAAACAGCTCTGGTTATTTCTATGATGCTAACCTTAAGTTTAAGTATCAGGTGGATGAAAAAAACAGCTTAAGCTTTTCGGGGTATTATAGTGCCGATGGCTTTAAATTTCCTTACGACACTACTTACCATTGGACTAATACCCTAGGCACCCTGAAGTGGAGCCATCTTTTTAGTAATACCTTTACAGGTACAGCCACACTGGTTAAAAGCAACTACAAAAATGAAGTAGAGGGAATTGCCACCGGAGAAGAATTCAAGTTGAACTCTGGGGTTGATTTGACGCAGGTAAAACTTGATTTTGGATACTTCGGCAAAGAGAATCATCAGGTAGATTTTGGAGGCGAAGCTTCTCTGTATAAAATTAAACCTGGCGACTTGGTGCCTTATGGAACTTCTAGCCTTAACCGTAGAACTTTAAATGAGGAAGAAGGCTATGAATTTATAGGATTCATTAACGACGATTTTAAAGTAAATGATAGATTGTCACTTTCACTAGGGCTACGCTACTCCCATTATGCAAAAGTCGGGCCTTCAGAAACCTTCTTATATGCAGAAGGGCAGCCTCGCAGCGAACAAACTATTACCGATACACTGTTTTATGGTTCAGGTAAAACAGTGCAATCCTACCAAGGGCTAGAACCGCGTGCTTCTATCAAATATTCTCTAACCGCTAACACATCATTGAAAGCAGGTTATAGTCGAACACGGCAGTATATCCAAGTCATATCTAACACAGCATCTATCACTCCTGTGGACATATGGAAGCTGTCTAACAGGTACATAAAGCCACAAGTGGCAGATCAATTCTCGCTCGGATATTTTCATACGCATTACGAAAACCGGTATGAGTTCAGCTGGGAAGTCTACTATAAGAAACTTTACAACCAGATCGACTATAAAGACGGAGCAACTATTTTATTAAATCCTGCGCTAGAGGCAGAGCTATTGTTTGGCGACGGGTATGCTTATGGTTCTGAGTGGATGCTGACGAAAAGCTTAGGCCGCTTGACAGGCTGGATAAGCCTGACGTATTCGAGATCTTATCGTAAAATAGCGGGCACTACTCCAGAAGAATCAATCAATGATGGTTTGTCATACCCATCTAACTATGACAAACCTATAAACCTCAATATTTTTGCCGATTACCATATCTGGCCTAAGTGGAAGGTAACTGGTAATTTTACTTACACTACAGGAAGACCTATAACAGCTGCAGACTCCTGGTATTTGTACCAGGATCAGAGGTTCGCCAATTATGTGGGGCGTAACCAGCAGCGTATGCCAGACTATCATAGGCTGGATGTGGCGTTGAACCGAGAGATCATTAAAAGAGGAAAGGTAGAGTACAGTGGAGGCATTTCCGTCTATAACCTGTACGGAAGAAAGAATGCCTACTCTACGTTATATCAACACTACTACGGAAGCCCACCTAGTGCTTACAAATTAGCAGTAATTGGTGCACCGATCCCATCTCTAAACTTCAATGTTAAATTTTAAGCTATGCTAACAAGAACATTATTATTGCTGCTGGTATTCCTGATGGGATGCATAGACCCAGTGGATATCAAAAATGGTGAGGAAAGAAAGCACTTGGTTATTGAAGGGACCTTTACAAATGAGGCAAGCCTAAATTATGTGAAACTGAGCTATTCGCAGCCTTACTCGTTTCCCTATAATCAGTTTGAAGAAGAGGCACAGGTTTACGTTGTTAACCAAGAGGGAGAAACTGTTTTTTTTGCTTATGATCAGGCAGGCTACTACTATCCAATAGGCGGAAACGAAACAGGGGGCATAGTTGGTCATACCTACACATTGAATATTGCTGTAGGAAGTAAAGTTTACCAATCGGTACCAGTTGTACTAAAAGAACCAATTGCCATTGACTCAGTGCATTTTGAAGTAGATGAGCAGTCGTATGCGTTTCAGGGGGAGAAGGAAAAGAAGTTGCTGGAAGGATACAATGTACTGGTAGATTACAAAGACCCAGGAGGAGAAAAAAACTACATGCGGTGGTCTTTTGCCTCCCAGTATGCAATATTTACCCAACCTTGGGCTTATATAAATCCTACAACTGGCCTTCCGGCACCAAAAGATTGCTGTATGCTATGTTATAGTGCTGAAAAATTTGAACAACTGAAAGTAACAGATGATCGGCTTACGAATGGCAGAAAAGTTATTAACCAGAATGTTCTCTTTATTCCGTTTAATAGGTACTTAGGAGTGAAAAATAAGCTAAAAATCTATCAATATTCTATTACAAGCGAGGCTTACGACTTTTTCCGTATTTTGGAGCAGCAGAAGGAGAGTACTGGTACAGTTTTCGATCCTCCTCCTGCTGAAGTGAAAGGAAATGTTTTCAATGTTTCAGATAATGAAGAAAAGGTAATCGGCTTCTTTGATGTAGCAGGTGTAAGTACCAAGGAAGTAGTCATACTAAAAGAAGATATAGAATACCGTATGCGCCCTTTTATTTTCCCTGACGATTGTCGTGTTATCAGAGGTGTGACGACAAACCCGCCTCCAGGCTGGTAAACTACACGCTTACCGATAAATCAAAAACACCGCCGGCTGCTTATGTATATCCGGAAGTTTGCCTTTCCATTGGCTGATGCTCTTGGTCTGAATGAATTCATGTTCCGGTGAGGTAATGTTGGCGGCAATACAAAGCTTGGTTTCCGGGTGTAAATTGGCGAGTAGGTCTTCGAGCAGCTTGTTGTTGCGGTAAGGTGTTTCCATAAAAATCTGCGTCTGGTTACGCTGCTGCATCTCTTTTTCCAGCTGGCGCAGGGCCTGTAGCCTGTCGCGCTTCTCGATGGGCAGGTAACCGTGGAAACAGAACTGCTGGCCGTTAAAGCCGCTCGCCATCAAACTTAAAAGTATGGCAGACGGACCAGCGAAAGGAATTACTTTTATATGCAGCTGGTGCGCATATTTCACCACTTCAGCGCCAGGATCGGCTACGCCGGGGCAACCTGCCTCCGAAATGATGCCTGCATCTATACCTTTCTCCAGTAGTGGCTTCAGCGAGTCTTGTACCTGTGCTGGCGTAGCATCTTTATCTACCTGCACAAATTTTAGCTGCTCTATGACCAAGTCGGGGCAAATGCTTTTAACATAGCGGCGTGCAGTGCGCAGGTTTTCTACTATGAAATAATTCAGTTGCTGCACGGTATCCTTTACCTGTGGCGAAATAACATGTTGTTGTGTGTCTTCCGCAAGTATGGTCGGGATCAGGTATAGTGTGCCGGTTTGTTTCATGGGGCAAAGGTAGTTATATTGTCTGAATCAGGATTTGCAGGATTTTGTAGATAAACAGGGTGACATTTTAAGATATAAGAGGAGGTGTACATCAGCGTGCTTCCTTTACTGAATCCCGTACACTTATCTCATCCTGTCAATCCTAGTTCAGATTAATCAGCATCTATAAATCTGGTTACCAATTCATACACCTCATCTGGTGCTTGGGCGTGTACCCAATGGCCAGCGTCAGGAATGGTTTCTACCTCTACCAGTGAAAACAGGCGTTCAATACTATCAATAATATCCTCCTGCTTTATATAGCTCGACCTGCCGCCTTTGATGAACAGGGTGTGTTTTTTGAACGGGGCATCAGCAGAGATGGCAGCGGCTATGTTTTCATAGTTCTTGTCAATCCCGTCTAAGTTCATGCGCCAGCCGAAAGAGTTGTCTTCCTTGCGGTAAATGTTTTTCATCAAAAACAAGCGTACGTCGGGTTGCGGGATGGTCCTTGCCAACTGGTCATCAATATCGCTGCGGCTGGTGGTGGAGGTCAGATCTACAGACTGCAGGGCCTCGATTATATCATCATGGTGTGGTGGGTAAGCTTTAGGGGCAATATCTACCACAATCAATTTGGTGAGGCGGTCAGGATAAGAAAGGGCATACTTCATGGCTACTTTTCCGCCCATAGAATGGCCCATAACTACCGGTGTCACCAACTTTAGATCGTTTACTAGCTCCAGTACGTCGGCAGCCATCAGTTCATAGGTGTGTTCATCGGCATGCGGAGAGCGCCCGTGGTTGCGCAGATCAATTAGGAACACGTGGTAGTGCTCTGCCAATCGCTTAGCTAAAGTTGCCCAGTTATCTAATGTGCCGAACAGGCCGTGCAGTATCAACAGCGGCTGTCCTTGGCCCATTTCTTTATAGTGTAGTTTCATTATCAGCAAATAGTTATCAATAGTGATTTATTCAGGTTAAGCTTACGAAAGTAGGAGCGATTTGATCAACCTTCCTTTCGCAGCACCTGCTTCATACTTGCAGCCAATCCCAGAAAGGAGCATGTGGTTTTTCAGCAAAATCCTTTTGAGATGACAAGAGGCTTTACAGCACCCTGATCAGTTTCTCCTCGCCATTCTGCTCCTTCAGCACGCCCAGCGGCTCTAGCTGTAAATCATACTTGCGGAAAATCTCCAGCACCGCCTCACGGCCAGCAGGATCGACGGCGACGAGTAAGCCGCCGCTGGTTTGAGGGTCGCAGAGCAGGTGCTTTTGGTCTGGCGTAAGGTCGGCGATTTTATGGCCATAGCTGTCGAAGTTACGGTTTGTGCCACCAGGTATGGCTTTTTGTGCCAGGTAATCCAGTGCCTCAGGTATAACAGGTACTTTATCGAAGTATACTTCTGCTGTTAGTTTGCTGCCCTCGCACATTTCAGACAGGTGACCCATCAAGCCGAAACCTGTTACGTCGGTCATGGCTTTTACCTGGGGCAGTTGTCCCAGTTCCGCACCAATTTTATTGAGCTGCATCATTTGCTGTGGTGCCAGGTGCGCATGCTCCGGCTTAAGTATAGCTTTTTTCTGAGAAGTAGTGAGGATGCCCACGCCCAGCGGCTTTGTCAAGTATAGCTCACAGCCAGCAGTGGCTGTGTCGTTCTGCTTCAGGTTTTCGATATCTACCATTCCTGTTACAGCCAAACCAAAGATTGGTTCCGGGCTGTCGATGCTGTGGCCCCCCGCCAGCGGAATGCCAGCTTCGTGGCAGATGCTACGGCTGCCCTCAATCACACGCCTGGCTACTTCTGGCGGAAGCTTATCAATGGGCCAGCCCAATACGGCAATTGCCATCATTGGTGTTCCACCCATAGCATAGACATCCGAAATAGCGTTTGCCGAGGCAATGCGTCCGAAATCATAGGCATCATCTACAATCGGCATAAAGAAGTCGGTGGTGCTGATAACGGCGCGGCCCTGGCCTATGTCGTACACGGCAGCGTCGTCGCGGGAGCTGTTGCCTACCAGCAGGTTTTTCTCCTCAGGATAGCTAATGTCAGAGTGCAGGATAGTGTCGAGCACTTTAGGGGATATTTTGCAACCGCAGCCAGCGCCGTGGCTGTACTGGGTCAGCTTTATGTTTTCAGTGGGTGTAGTATCTTCCATTTTAAAGGAGCTTATGTTTTTGAGCCAGCTGCAGCACTTGCGCAGCGTTTTCTTCAGGATTTATACTTTCAAGTTTCAGCGGGATAAGGCGCTGGCGCTTGTCCAGGTCGAAGTTGTAAGCCTTATCGTAGTATACGAGTGCTAGTTCCACCATCTTCTCCATATCGCCTTCGGCGATGGCTGCCAGGGCTTCCTTCGTGGCCAGGCCGCCCAAGCGCTTCTTTATTTTAAGTATAGCTGCGGAGAGCAAATCTTTATCGGTATTACAATACTCCTGAGCAAGCTTCTGAATCCGCTGCTTTTGAGGTATCTCCAACACAATTGTTGGTGCTGCCAGCATTTGGTCGTGCAGTAGCTTCGGCATTACCACACGTCCAATCGTTTTGCTTTCGTCCTCCAGCCACAGCGCCTGCTGCTCGCTTAGTTGCAACAGCTGCATGCCCAACAGGTTTTCGAAATGCTCTGTGCTTGGCTGTGGCGGCATGTCTATACTTCCGAACGCAGAGCCTTTGTGGTTGGCCAGTCCTTCTAAATCTATGCTTTGCTGATCAAGCTGCTGTAAGTAGGGCAGTATATCGGTTTTGCCTGTTCCGGTAAGGCCGCCAAGTATAAGCAGCTTACGCGGCTTCTCAAACTGTGCGTGCATCAGGTGGCGGTAGGCTTTATAACCCCCTTTGAGCAAGTGTACCCTAAAGCCAGAGAAGTTGAGCAGCCAGGCCATAGCGCTGCTGCGCATGCCACCACGCCAGCAATGCACTAACAGCTCTTTATTTGGCGCCAGCTTTGTCGCTTCTTTTACAAAACCTGACATTCTTGGTCCAAAAGAATCGAGACCAAGTAACACGGCCGGATCATGGCCCTGCTGCTTATAAGCTGTTCCGATGATAGCCCGTTGCTTGTCATCAAAAATAGGGAATGAATGCGCCAACGGGATATGCCCTACCTCATACTCCTGTGGCGCGCGCACATCCAGCACAGGCAATTGGGCTGCCTTCTGCAAAAACTCTTCTATCGTGATTGTGTTTACCATCTATTTAAGCTGGCGCAGGTATAGCTGTATGGTGTTCTCAAGGCCAAGGTACAAGGCATCGCAGATCAGGGCATGGCCTATACTTACCTCCTGCAGTCCTGGCAGTGTATGGTGCAGGTATTGCAGGTTGTCCAGGTCCAGATCGTGGCCTGCATTCAGTCCCAGGTTAAACACCTGTGCTTTTTTCGCAGCGGCCAAGTAGGGGGCAATAGCCTGCTCCCGGTTCTGAAGATACTCGCTGGCATAGGCTTCGGTGTACAACTCAATGCGGTCAGTGCCTACGGCGGCGGCACCCTCTACCATACTTACTACTGGGTCAACAAAAATAGAGGTGCGGATACCCAGCTCTTTCAACTCCCCGATCACATCTGTTAAAAAATCTTTGTACTTTACAGTATCCCAACCAGCATTAGAGGTGATAGCATCCGGAGCATCTGGCACTAAGGTGGCTTGTGCCGGGCGCACCTCTTTTACCAGTCTCAGAAAGTCCGGTGTTGGGTTGCCTTCAATGTTAAACTCAGTGGTTACCACCTCTTTCAGGTCGTACACATCCTGATACCGAATGTGGCGCTCGTCTGGGCGCGGGTGTACCGTAATACCTTCGGCTCCGAAGCGCTCACAATCGAGGGCAGTCTGTACTAGGTTTGGTCTGTTGCCGCCGCGGGCGTTCCGAAGCGTGGCTATTTTGTTTATATTTACACTCAGTTTGGTCATGGGTATGAAGCAAGCGTGGCACCAAGGCCGGTTTGTACGTTAGTTTTACAAATGACTAAGTTAAGTTAATTTTGTTTAAGTTGATGTCTGTGGCTTTAGCTGTAGATGCGTATAAAACTTAACTTGCCGCTTAAGCAGCAGCTTTTCAAAGTATAAACGATATTTTAATTTTAAAACTATGACGTTAAAAGAACGCATTGACACTGATATTAAGCAGGCCATGCTGGCGAAAGACAAAGCGCGTTTGCAAGCGCTTAGAAGTATAAAATCGCAGATACTATTAGCCGAAACAGAAAAGGGCGGCACCGAAGGCATCAGCCAGGACACGGAGATGAAGCTGCTCTCTAAAGCCGCCAAGCAACGCCGTGAGTCTGCAGACCTATATGCACAGCAAGGCCGTCAGGACCTGGAGCAAGTGGAACTGGCAGAACTTGCCGTAATTGAGCAGTACCTGCCAAAGCAGTTAGACGAAGGCGACCTGCGCGCGCGCATTCTAGAAATCATACAGCGTGTTGGTGCCACAGGTCCTTCTGATATGGGCAAGGTAATGGGTGTAGCTTCCAAAGAGTTGGCTGGTCAGGCCGATGGTCGCGCTGTTTCACAGGCAGTTGGCGCATTGCTGAACAATACTGATTTTTAAAGTATAAGCTGTTGCCTTGCTTCCATAATAGAACTGCTGCAAGGCAACAGCTTTAAGATTTAGATTGATAATCACTTTCAGAAAGGTCTATTGTCTTACGTCTAAAATCTAACGTCTTCATACATGAGTACGTTTGATTTTTTTCTGGCTATACCTATTGCCTTCGGTGCCTTTATGGGTTTCCGTAAAGGTTTGTTGCTGGAACTGGTTTCTCTGGTAGCTTTGGTTTTGGCTATACTTGGTGGCCTGAAGCTGCTGGATTCTACTTTGCCAGTTGTATCCGAGTTTATTGGTGATGCGCATGGGTTGCTGCCGTACGTTACCTTTTTAATTGTTTTTGTAGGGATTATCCTGCTCATTCACCTGGGCGGCCTTTTACTCAAAAAAGTAATTGACTTTACGCCTTTTGGCCTTTTCGATAACGTATTAGGAGCCATACTTGGTGCGCTAAAATGGTGTGTAGCCCTTAGCTTGCTGCTCTATGTTTCTGAAATGGCAGGTATAAGCATTTCTCAGGAAACGGCCGATGCATCGATGGTGTACCCGGTGGTGCTTAAAACAACTCCTTACGCGCTTGATATCCTAAGCTATGTGCTTCCGTTTGTAAAAGCTCTTATACTATCGCTGCGGCAGCACTTTTAAGAGGTAGAGATGAAAGTTGTGGGAGATAGGGACAGTTTTGATTTGAATAGGCTTCATCCTTGTCTTGGAAGTACTGTTCTTCAACTTGAGTTTCTAACTTTCTAACCGCTTAACTTATTATCTTAAATGCTTCTTCTGCTCGATAATTTTGATTCGTTTACCTATAATCTGGTCGATTACTTTGGGAGGTTGGGAGTAGAAGCGCTGGTGGTTCGAAACGATGTGCCGCTGCAGGAAATACAGCAGTTACCAGTAGAGGCCATTGTCTTATCGCCTGGGCCAGGCACGCCGCAAGCGGCCGGCAGCATGATGGAGGTGATTACGTATTACCATGAGCGGGTGCCGATGCTGGGTATTTGTTTGGGACATCAGGCATTAGGGGAGTTTTTTGGTGCCAGCTTGGAAAAAGGGCTAAGGCCGATGCATGGCAAGATTTCGGAGATCAGTTGCGAAAGCGATGCCATTTTCAAAGACCTGCCACAACGAATGCCTGTTGTGCGCTATCACTCCCTGGTGCTGCGGAACGTACCTAAAAGTATCGTTCCCCTGGCGTTTACCCAGGAAGGGGAACTGATGGCATTCAAACATAGTATACTGCCGTTATACGCGCTGCAGTTTCATCCGGAAGCGGCACTTACCACTTATGGTTTGCACATGCTTCAAAATTGGGTTACTATTGCTAATATTGCACACACGTTCGACCACTAACGTAAAAAACACGTTTCTTTCAAAAAGTTTTTTGGTTCAATGGATTTACAAGTCAGACAAGAAGGAGAATTTCAGTATATTGATGAGGGAGAAGGCGAAGTGCTTTTACTGCTGCATGGGCTATTTGGTGCACTTAGCAACTGGAACGGCGTTGTAGATCATTTCTCTAAAAACTATCGTGTTGTTATTCCGCTTATGCCTATCTATGAGATGGCACTGCACAAGGCTGGTGTGCCCGGCCTGGTAAGTTTTGTGGAAGATTTCGTGAAAATGAAAAATCTGAGTAACCTGACTTTGTTAGGCAACTCGCTTGGTGGCCACGTAGGTTTAGTTTATACCTTAAAGAACTCTAACCAGGTAAAGCGTTTGGTGCTAACAGGCAGCTCTGGTTTGTTTGAGGATTCGATGGGCGGTTCTTTCCCGAAACGTGGCAACTATGAATATGTACAGGAGCGGGTGGGCTATACCTTCTACGATCCTAAAACGGCTACCCAGGAGCTAGTGGATGAAGTATTCTCTATCACGAACAGTAATTCTAAGTGCCTTCGTATTATCGCTATTGCCAAATCGGCTCAACGGCATAATATGGCTAAAGATATCACAAACATTAAGGTACCAACGTTGTTAATATGGGGACTGAACGATACCATTACCCCACCGTTGGTAGCTTACGAGTTCAACAGGCTCATTCATCATTCCGATTTATACTTCATTGATAAGTGCGGACATGCACCTATGATGGAACATCCGGAGAAGTTTAATAGTATCTTAGATAGTTTCTTAACAAAAACACCCTTAACCGCAGTAAATACATGATTGCAGAAGAACTCATCAACCAAATGATTCCACCGCTGAAGCTCTACGATACCGTAGAAAAAGCTTTGCGTTGGATGGATGAGTTCCGCGTAAACGAGTTGCCTGTGGTGAGCAACCGCAAGTATATGGGGCTGGCAACTGAGCTAAGCCTGATAGAATTGCCTGACCGTGCCCGCCAGCTAAAAGAATTAGAGCTGGACTATAAAGAGGTGCACGTACAGGGGCATCAGCACTTCTATGATGTGATGGAGGCTGCTATTAAGAACAAAATACAGGTTGTGCCTGTGCTGGATGAGGAACAGGATTTTGCCGGAATCATCACAATAAACGATACGCTTGCTGCTTTTGGGCAAATGTCGGCCTTGCAGGGGCAGGGTAGTATACTAGTGCTCTGCATGCCGGAGCGCGACTATTCCCTGAGCCAGATTAGCCGCCTGATCGAGGAAGAGAACGTGAAAGTCCTGAGCGCCTATGTGTCTCAGGACGAGATGGATGCTTACAACATAAAGCTTACCCTAAAGCTGAATACAACAGACCTGACGCGCATTATTGCTACGCTAGAGCGTTTTGAATACCGCATCACGGCACAGTTTAGCGACAAGACCGCTGATTACGATGTAGGTCGCGATCGCCTGGACATGCTCTTTAAATACCTCGATATTTAGTAACTTGCGGTAATGCTACTGCGGGTTTTCCTCTTTTTCCTTTTACTTTTTTCTGGAGCTGTGGCGCTGGCAGCGCCTTGTGCTGTGCCCGTGGTAGTTGTTTCGGGTATTACCTTATCTGGTAACGAAACAACAAAAAAGCAGGTAATGCTGCGTGAGCTCACCTTCTCTCCGGGCGATTCCATACTTACAGAAGATCTGGAGGCACTGCTGCTGGATAACCAAAAGCGTTTATTTAACCTGCGGCTCTTTCATCATGTAAACTATACTTATACTTGTGATGCAGGCAATTTGCAGATTGCCTATGAGGTGCAGGAGCGGTTTTACCTCTACCCTGTGCCCATCTTTGATTTTGCCGACAGAAACTTTGCCGCCTGGCTGGAGAAGAAAGACTGGAGCCGCATAGACTATGGCCTAAACCTGGTGCAAAAGAATTTCAGAGGCCGCAACGAAGAGGTGCGTGTGCGGGTGCAGCGCGGTTTTAACAAGCGGCTGGAACTGGCCTACCGTATCCCATACATATGGCGCAAGTATAACCTTGGTGCCGATTTCGCTGTGGCAGATTATCGCAGCCGCACCATCAGCTATACAAATTCTAACAACAGGCAATATTTTCTGGAAGAGGAAGAAGGGGGGCTGCCCATCAAGCGTACTTCTGTGTCAGGGGCGCTGATACATCGGCAAAACGTGCAGCGGCAGCAAGGGCTGCGGCTGTCTTTTCATAACGAGCACATTTCTGATTCCGTCACGCTGTTAAACCCATCGTACTACGGTAATGGACAGCAGGAGCGGCAGTATATGCGTGCAGAGCTTTTTAAAGTAATTAACCTGCGTAACAACTTTGCCTATCCGCTGGCGGGCAGCTATTTCGAAGCTGGGGTAGCACAGACTTTTTTCCTGGATAAGACAGGAACGCCCTTTACGACAGCCCGTGCAAAGTATGTGAAGTATATACCGCTTTCAGCAAAATACTTTTACATGGCTGGGGCAGAAGGACAACTGCGCTTAGCTGGCGAATATGCCTTTGCCGATAACATAGCACTTGGATATAGGTCTTACGTGCGGGGCTATGAGCTTTATGTAGTAGGAGGGCAGCACTATGGCCTTTTTAAACAGGGGCTAACACGGCAGCTGCTTGATATCAAAAGCATCAGAATCAAATTTATAGATAATCCGAAGTTTAATAACATACCTTTGTCCGTGTTCCTCAATGGCTTTACAGATGCAGGCTACGTAGTAGATAATACATTTGAAAAAGGCAATCCGTTAACCAATCAATTGCTGGTTGGAGGTGGTCTAGGGCTGCATGTGGTTACTTTCTACGATATTGTGCTGCGGGGGGAATATGCCATTAACCGGGAGGGGGACAAAGGCTTTTACTTTAGTGCACGCTTCCCGTTTTAAATTAATAATATGAAGATAGCTATACTTGGTAAACCTTTTAATGACGATATTACGCCCTTCATACAGGCTTTGTTTGATGAGCTTCAGCGCCGCAAAGCTGATTTAAGCCTGGTAGAGCACTTTGAGTTATTCCTGCGCAACACAGTTAATTTACCGACGGGTATTCAAACTTTTAAGCGTGGCGATAAACTGGATAACGTAGATGTGGTGCTTAGCATAGGTGGGGATGGCACTTTACTGGATACTGTAACGTATGTGGGGGAGCAGGAGATACCTATCCTAGGGATCAATACAGGCCGGCTCGGTTTTCTGGCCACTATACCTTATGATAGCATTAATATGGCGTTGGATGCACTCTACAAGGGCCACTACACCATAGACAGTCGTGCCTTGATAAGGGTAGATTCCGATCAGGAGGTTTTCGGGGGAATAAACTTCGGCTTAAATGAGTTTAGCGTTCTTAAACGCGATTCTTCTTCCATGATCGTGGTGCATACGTATATAGATGGAGAATACCTAAACTCCTATTGGGCAGATGGTTTGGTGGTTGCCACGCCTACAGGGTCTACTGGCTATTCACTCAGTTGCGGCGGCCCATTAGTATTGCCGCAAACTAACAATTTCGTGATTTCGCCCGTATGTCCGCATAACCTCAACGTGCGCCCTATGATCGTTTCAGATAGGAGTGTTATCTCTTTTGAGGTAGAAGGGCGTAGCAGTAGTTACCTGGCGGCTTTGGATTCAAGGTCTACGCCGGTTGATATGAATGTGCAGCTGGCTGTGCGACGTGAGCGTTTTGTAGCAAAATTAGTAAAGTTACACCACGTTAATTTTTTAACCACCTTACGCAGTAAATTAAATTGGGGACTTGATAAGCGGAATAGTCAATTAAAGTAATATTAAATATTCGTAATATCATTTCGATAATTGGGTTTTATAACTATTTTTGTCTCTGATAATCTAGGGGTTCTGCAAACCAGCTGAAACGCCACCTTTTAGAAATACGTTCGTTATGAAGAAATTTTGTACGCTTGCTCTACTTTTAATTATTACGTTAACCGTTATCGCTCCCGATGCTGATGCGCAGCGCTGGACGAAACGCCGACAGTATGCTTCGGTGGGTGTTAACGTGGGAGCCATGAATTACTTTGGCGACATAGTGCCTGAGCCGGATTTTACAAGTTTCCGTTTTAAATCAACCCGCCCTAGTGTTGGCCTTACCTATACGTACCGGTATACGCCGCGCATATCAGGTAGAGCAGCGTTTAACTGGGGGCGTGTTACAGGTGATGATGCCCTGAGTGCATCAGAAAGCGAAGCAGAGAATGCAGGCCGCTACGGAAGAAATCTTTCTTTTCGTAATGATATAAAAGAGATCAGCGTTGTTGGTATAGTAGACCTGTTTGAGAACCGTAGCTCATTTCAGCGCCGACCTGATTTTGTACCGTATGCTTTTGCTGGTGTAGCCGTAATGCACCATAACCCAAAGGCTTATTATGACAGCAGCACCCGCCGTGGCTTATCCAGCGCAAATAATATTCCAACAGGTTGGTATGAATTGCAACCTTTAGGTACCGAAGGACAGTATGCGGAGGGTGATAACTACCCGGAGCCGTATAAGCGTGTTCAGTTTGTAATACCTTTTGGTTTTGGTGTTCGCTACAAAGTTGATAGATATTGGGATCTGGCGCTTGAAGTGGGCTGGAGAAAAACTTTCACCGATTATATTGATGACGTTAGCACAACCTACGCATCTAAAGCAAATATACTGGCTGGCGGCGGCGAAAACCCAACCGCTGCGGCTATACTTTCTGACAGAAGCGTTGAGGTACTTCCAGGGCAGGCAATTGCAGACCCAAGTGGTACCCCTTACAGTATCGTAAAAGGTTACGGCCGAGACAGGCAACAAAGAGGAGATACCTCTGATGATGATTGGTACGTTACGACAAATATTTCTTTAAATTATATTCTGGCACCGCGTATCAGAAGTCCGAAGTTTAGATAATAGAACGGACAACGCGGCGTTGTTCAACTAAACTTCCCTTGTATTCATGACATCAAAGATTTTTAAACAGGCACTCCTTATTTGTTTGACTATACAAATAGGGAGTGTTTTTTTTAGCTCCTCTGCTTTCGCCCAGCTGCCCACACCCGTATCAACCTCAGAAATCGGGATTGGCATTGGAGGTGCAAACTATAAAGGAGAACTCTCCCCTAATTATCGTTTCTTAAACAACCAGCCAGCCTTAACGGTGTTTTATCGCCGTGATATGTCTAATGCAATCACCTTGCGTGGTGGCATTATGGGTAGCCATCGCATTGCAGACGATAATACCTTTAGCGATGAGGCTTATGAAGAGTTGCCTTTTCATGATTACCGAAAAGCAGAACTAAAGCTGAGCTTACTGGAGCTATCCGGTGTGATGGAGTATAACTTTCTCGACTACTATAGCCGCAGGCAGCGCCCCCGCTTGTCTCCTTATGCCTTTGTTGGTGTGGCTGGTGTTCTTTACAACAGCAAGCTCATAAGTGCGAAGGATGATCTTAACAAAGAGTATGTAACAAGCCTGACAGTTGCTGTGCCATTTGGGGTAGGGTTAAAGTATGCCTTAAGCAAGCACTGGAACCTGGGGCTGGAGTTCGGGGCTCGCAAACTGTTCACTGATAAAATTGATCAGCTCTCAGAAGAAGAACCGTTGCACTTGGCAAACCCGAACGATAAAGACTGGTATTTTTACAACGGCGTCAGTATTTCCTACACTTTTTATCGCATTAATTGCCCCCCTACCTATAAGAAGGAGCCAGGTCTGCTAGATTAAATAGCAATGTTTCACAAATTTGTCTTGCTTTTTGTAACTTGCAAGGAAATTGTGTTTTAATGAATCTAAAGGAGAAAGTAGACTTAGGCAATTTACCTGCACACGTTGCCGTTATCATGGACGGTAACGGACGTTGGGCAAAGCGAAAAGGCGGACTGCGTATTTTTGGGCATCAGAACGCCATAAAAGCTGTGCGTGATACAGTAGAGGCGGCAGCTGAGCTTGGGGTGAACTACCTGACACTATACGCTTTTTCGACAGAGAACTGGTCGAGACCTGCGGCAGAAGTGTCTGCGCTGATGACGTTGCTTGTTTCTACTATCAGAAAAGAAACGGCCACACTCAACAAGAATAACATCCGCCTGCAAACTATTGGTGATACTGCCAGCTTGCCTGAGGCATGCCAACGGGAGTTATTGGAGGCGATTGAACTGACAAAGCACAATAGCCGAATGACTTTGGTGCTGGCCCTAAGCTATAGTGGCCGCTGGGACCTGACACAGGCGATGCAGCAAGTAGCAAAGAAAGTGGAGCAGGGAGAACTATCTGCTGCTGCCATTAATGAGGCTACGTTTACCAGCCACCTTGCTACAGCAGGCATACCAGACCCGGAACTGCTTATACGCACAAGCGGTGAAATGCGGATAAGCAACTTTTTGCTCTGGCAGTTAGCTTATACTGAATTATATATTACAGAGTTGCTCTGGCCTGATTTTAGGAGAGAACATCTTTACGAAGCAATTATTTCTTATCAAAACCGCGAGCGCAGATTCGGTAAGACAAGTGAACAACTAATCAAGTGATAAACACACTAATGACAAGATGCATTTGGGTGCTAGTGTTTCTGCTTTTTGCAGGCACAGCCTCTTCTCAGGTACTGGGCCAATCCCCCCAGACGTCTCCAATTGATTACTCACAGCCAAAGCAGTACCGCATAGGTGGTATTGCTATAAGTGGTTCTAAGTTTCTGGAGCCAATAGCGCTTACCTCACTTACAGGTTTGAAAGAAGGGGATATGATAACTGTTCCTGGAGAAGATATAAGCCGTGCTATACAAAACCTTTGGGAGCAAGGTATTTTGGGAGATGTGGATGTATCAGCCCGCACTGAGGGAGATGTAATCTATCTGACCTTTAACCTGACAGAGAGCCCACGCTTATCTAATTTCCGTTTTTCCGGCATCAATAAGTCACAGGCTGAAGCATTGAAAGATAAGGTGCCGTTGCAAAAAGGACGTTTGGTAACGGATGCGGTTTTGAGCAGCACCAGAAACGTGGTGAAAGAATATTATGTAGACAAGAGCTATCTGAATGCGAAGGTTAATATAACGCAACGGCCTGACTCAGTGCTTCCTAACAGCGTGATGCTAAATGTGCATGTTGATAAGGGCAATAAGGTGAAAGTAGGAGACATCGAAATTGAAGGCAATGAGGCTTTTGCTGATAAGAAACTAAAGCGACAGCTTAAGAACACTAAAGAAAAGAAATTCTATAAGATTTTCTCCTCATCAAAGTATAACCGCAACAAGTTTGAACAAGACAAAGAGGCGCTAATTACATTTTATAATTCCCAAGGCTACAGAGATGCTACCATTGTTTCGGATTCTGTTTACCGTATCAGCGATGATCGCTTAGGTATAAAGATAACGGTTGATGAAGGACAGCGCTATTACTACCGTAATATAACCTGGACAGGTAACTACCTGTACGATGACGCTTACCTGGCACGTGTATTAGGTATATCGAAAGGCGATGTATACGATCAGGAGGAACTGGCAAAGCGCCTTACCTATAATCCTGTTGGGGTTGATGTTTCAGCGCTATATCAAAATGATGGCTACCTCTTCTCAAACATTGAACCTGTAGAAGTACGTGTAGAGGGAGACTCTATAGATATAGAGATGCGTGTGTTTGAAGGAACGCAGGCAACCATCAACAAAATTCTGATTTCAGGAAACGATAAAACGAGTGACCATGTAATCCTGCGTGAAATTCGTACGCTGCCTGGCCAGAAGTATAGCCGTGATGACCTAATCAGAACAAGAAACGAATTAGCTGCTCTTGGCTATTTTGATCCGGAAACCATAGGCCTGAACCCGATTCCGAATCCGGCAGAAGGTACAGTAGATATTGCTTATAGCGTAGTAGAACGACCGAATGACCAAATAAGCCTTTCCGGTGGTTGGGGTGGTCCTATTGGAGCTGTTGGTACGGTTGGCTTAACGCTTAATAACTTCTCTACACGAAAAATGCTTAACCTGTCAGAGTGGAGACCTATTCCAACAGGTGATGGCCAGCGCTTGTCATTGAACATACAGGCAAACGGTAAGTACTACCAGTCTTACAGCTTCTCGTTCACTGAACCATGGTTAGGTGGGCGTAAGGCAAACTCTCTAACAGTTAGTTTGTTTAAGACAGTTTACAGAAGAGCACAGTACCAGTTGCAGGATAGCAATGACGAAAGTTTGCTAAACGTGAATGGTGGTGCTATTAGCTTAGGACGCCGTTTAAACTGGCCAGACAACTACTTCTACATGAATCACTCGCTTTCTTATAGCCGTTATTCATTAAAGAATTATACCTTGTTCTCAACCTTTGATGGTAACACGGCAAACCAGTTCTCTAACGGTATCTCAAACAGTATTTCTGTTGTGAACACCATCGGGCGCTCTAGTATAGACAACCCTACTTTCCCTAGAAGAGGATCATCTTTCACGCTTAGTGTTAACTTAACGCCTCCTTACTCACTGTTCTCAGATCGTGATGAAAGTGACTATGAGTTTATCGAATTCAATAAATGGATGTTTGATGCCTCATACTTTATAAACTTGGCAGGGAATTTGGTAATCAATACAAGAGCACACTTTGGTTTCCTGAACACTTACAGTTCAGATAGACAAATCGGACCTTTTGAGCGATTCAAACTTGGTGGTGCTGGTCTTGGTGGTGGCAATGTGTTTGTAGGTACTGAATACATTGGTCTGCGTGGTTACGACGATGAGTCTGTTATAGCTAACAACAACGATCCGGCTTTGCTGAATGCAGGTGGTATAGCTTATAATAAATTTGTGGTAGAGGCTCGCCAGCTGATATCTCCAAACCCAGCGGCTACTATTTATGGCCTTGCCTTTATAGAAGCAGGTAATAATTTTGGAGGCTATAAAGATTACAACCCATTTAAGTTGTATCGTTCGGTAGGTGTTGGTGCAAGAATATTTATGTCAGCGTTTGGTTTGCTAGGCTTTGATTACGGCTGGAGATTGGATACACTACCAGGTTCTACTGGCAGAAATGCTGATAGAGGTATGTTCCACTTCATCATTGGCCAGCAGATACGCTAAATTTGAATTAGTATGAAAAAGTTTTTGTTCATCTTTTTAGCAAGCTTTTTGTTTGTGTCTGTTTCACAGGCTCAGAAGATTGGCTATATTGACTCAAACTTTATATTGAGCAAAATGCCGGCTTACAATAAAGTGCAGCAGGAGATGGATAAATACGCTGGTGCCTGGCAAAACGAAATAGAGCAACTACAGCAGCAGGCTGATAAGCTAAAGCAGGAATACAAAGCTGAGGAAGTGCTGCTAACGGATGCTATGAAGCAGAAACGCCAGGCAGAAATCAGCAAAAAAGAAAACGAGCTGCGAGATTACCAGCGAAAGGTTTTCGGCTACGAAGGCATGATGTTTAAGCGCCGCCAGGAACTAATGCGCCCCATACAGGATGAAGTTTTTGTAGCGGTAGAGAAAGTGTCTAAGGCCAGGGGGGTTCAGGTGATGTTTGATAAATCCGGCGATTTGGTGATGATCTATACAAACCCCGTGCACGACTATACAGAGTATGTGTTAGAAGAACTGGGGTTGGCATCGGATCAGAAGAACACACCGGGTAAGCAGCCTGCTGATGCTATTGTAGATGACCCAGGCAATTTGCCAGAAGTAGGAGAAGAACAGATAGAACAACAACAACAACAACAGCCGGTGCGGCAGCCAGCTAAAACAACCAAAAAGAAGTCTAATAACTAACATCTAATACTTTTTTTAATCAACCAACCAATGATGAACAAAATCAAATCACTAGTAGTAGCGTTTTTACTGATCAGCGTTGCGTCTTTCGCACAGGGTAATGACCAACCGCTTAAGTTTGGTTATACTAACGTAGAGTATATTCTGCTTCAGATGCCAGAAAGCAAGCAAATTGAGTCTGAGCTGAAAACGCACAGCACACAACTTGAGAACCAGCTTAAAGGCAAATACTCAGAGTACGAAAGCAAGTTACAAGCTTACGAAAAAGGTGCGTCTACTATGGATAAAACTATCCGTGAAGACAAAGAGAAAGAGCTTATGAACCTGAACAACTCTATCCAGGAGTTTCAGCGTAGTGCTCAGGCATCACTTCAGCAAAAAGAAAAGTCATTAGTTGATCCGATTATCACCAAAATCGATAAAGCTATCAAAGACGTAGCAAAAGAAAACGGTTATACTTACGTGATCAGCAATCAGGCGCTATTGGCTGGACCGGAAGATGGAGACATTTCTCCACTTGTACTTAGAAAATTAGGCGTAGACCCAGCTAAAGCTCAGGCAACGCCAGAGCCAGCTGCAACAAAGCCAGCCGCTGCTAAGCCAGCTGCTGCTACTTCTAAATCTACGAAGAAGAAGAACTAGTACCGAGTAGCAAAACATTCATTTTTTAGGGAAAGCCGATGTGTATACTTCGGCTTTCTTTTTTTGTACCTATTGCAAAGACGTGGTAGAATATACAGAAACAGAAAACATCGACGACTCAGATGAGCTTTACGAGCATCATCGTATTGTAGTAGATAGAAACCAGGCGCTGCTACGGGTAGATAAATTCCTGATGGACCGCCTGCCGAATGTAACACGCAACAAATTACAGAGTGCTATCAAGTCAGAGTCGGTTCAGGTTAATCATAAACCTGTTAAAGTAAGCTATAAGGTAAAGCCACAGGATGTTATTACCATTACGCTTGCTGAGCCTCCTCGTGATACTGATGTTATACCTGAAGATATTCCTCTAACTATACTATACGAGGACGAGGAGCTGCTGCTGGTTAATAAAGCAGCAGGTATGGTAGTGCATCCAGCGTATAATAACTGGAGCGGCACCTTGGTAAATGCTCTAAAGTATTATCTGCAGAACCTGCCAACGCATAGGAACGGGGAGAGCAGACCAGGGCTAGTACATCGTATTGATAAAGATACGTCGGGGCTGCTGGTTATTGCCAAAACAGATTATAGTATGGCCTACCTGGCAAAGCAGTTCTTTGACCACAGTATTGAGCGCACGTACTATGCACTGGTGTGGGGAGTGCCTAAACAGCTAAGCGGAACTATAACGGGCCATGTAGGGCGTAGTGCAAAAGATCGTAGGGTAATGTCTGTTTACCCTGATGGGGGATATGGAAAGCATGCCGTCACGCACTATAAGGTATTGCGTAGCTTTAAGCATGTATCATTGGTGCAGTGTAACCTGGAAACTGGTCGAACGCATCAGATAAGAGCACACATGAAGTATCTGGGCCACCCACTTTTTTCTGATGCTACTTACGGTGGCGACAGTATACTATCTGGCATGCCGAACGGGAGCTATAAAACCTTTGTAGAAAATGCCTTTAAGCTTATGCCTCGTCAAGCGCTACATGCCAAGTCATTGGGTTTTAAGCATCCTGTAACCAAAGAATTCATGCAGTATGATTCAGAGCTGCCTCAGGACTTTAAGGCCGTATTAGAAAAATGGGAGCTATACGAAGAGCAGCTAGAGATGTAGCAGTTTGAATCCATAAGTATAAAACAGAAGCTGGATTGAATAATAAGTACACGGACAAATGTAGTTTAAACTATTTTGTCCTCCTGAAAGAATCTTGTTGATAAGAGCCCCTTCCCCCGCAAGTCGCGAAAGCTTAACCTCCGGGAGTAGGGTCCTCTATTTCTACCAAGTCTTTTGCAGGATAACTGGTATTTATCATACTGAAAATTAATTCCCTCCCTATACTATACTTACCTGTAGCAGGCTGAATAAGCTACAAATAAAAAGGCTGCCCATATACTTGGGCAGCCTTTTTATTTGTAGCTAGCTAGAATATACTATTTCTTCTTCTTTGAAGGAGTTTTAGATATCTCGTTCAAGGCAGCAGTAGCTTGCTCGTTAGCTGGGTCAAGCGTTCTTACTTCTGTCCAGTACTTGATTGCGTTATCTCTTTCGCCTTTCAGGTAATAGTAGTAGCCAAGGTAAGAGTTCGCTTCAATAAGGTCTCTCTTATACTTCTCTTTATCACCAGAAGCTTGTTTGATAAACTCTTCGTAATATGGCTTCGCTAAACCTGATTCTGTTTCAGGATCCTGGCTTGCGTTTGCACGTGCTCTCCATAAATAAGCATAAGCATACTCTGGATTAGCCTCAATTACTTTTTTATAAGTCTCATCTGCCTGCTTGAAGAATTCATTAGCTTTCTGTGTATTCTTGGCTGTAGCATTCTCCTCACCTGCCATCATATAGATGTTACCCATGTAATAGTAATCAGCGTTGCTTGGCTCAACGTTCTTGCGCTTACGTGCATAAACATCAATGGCTTTGTCGTACTGATTATTACGAGCGTACATGTTTGCAAGGTCAGCATACAGTTCGATGTTAGCATCGTTCATCTGTAGCGCCTTCTCCATGTTCTCAATGGCTTTAGCAGGCTGATTGTTTTTACCTAAAATTTTACCGTAGTACTCATAATCCTGAGCAATCAGCTTACCCTGCTCAGCATTTTGCATATACTGATTGATAGCTTGTAGCGCTTTCTCCGGCTGGTTTAACTCCAGGTAAGAATAAGCTCTTAAACGGTTCATTACAGTGTTTGACGGATCTTGCTGTAGTACCTGCTCAGCAGTTTGCAAGGTTTTGTCATAGTTCTTAGTAAGGAACAGGAAAGAAGCATACTTTGCTTTCGTCTCTGGCGTATCTTCTGCTAAATCTACATACTTCTGGAAAGTAGATAACGCTTTATCGTACTGACCAGCGAAGTAGTATAGTTCTCCAAGATCACGGTAAGCAGGAGCAAAGTTAGGATCAATTTCTATTGCTCTAGTATAAGCAGCCTCTGCTTCAGGGTAGTTACGAGAGCTTGTATACAACTGGCCTCTCTTTAGGTAAGCAGTAGCATAGTTATCATCTAACTGAATAGCTCTGTCGTAGCTGCTCATTGCCTCGCCACCTTTTTTCTGCTTCAGGTAAGCATCACCTAAAATAACATTGGCTAGGGCGTTTTTATTATCACGCTCCAGCGACTGCTTCAGGTAATCGATACCTTTGTTTATTTGTGCCTCCGTAGCATTAGGAGCGTTTACATAAGCCTCGCCAATCATAGCAAGTACAAACGGGTCTTTTTTGCCTTTGCCGCTTAATGCTTCATTAAACTGCTGCTCAGCTTTAGCCTGATCGCCTTGCTGCATCGCAATTTTACCTAAACCTACACGATTGATATAGGACTTCTTGTTAGTAGAAATACCCTGGTTAAAGTAATAAGCAGCGGAATCTAACTTTTCAGTGCGCAGGTAAATATCACCTAAAGCAAAGTAAGCATTGTCAGCTGAGTTTTTATTGCCTAGCTGTGATTTGTAGATAGATTTTGCTTCTTCATAGCGCTCTAAATCTACAGCCTTTCTTCCTGCGTCACCTGTTTGTGCAAAAGCAGCAGTAGCAGGGAAAGCAGCCGCCATTAAAGCGATGTACTTCCAGTTATTTGTCATTGTAATTTAAGTTTAGTTGTTTCTGAATTGGTTTTTTCACTAAAGTGGCCTTTGCGTACCTAAGCCTATCACCCTCACCGGCATTGTGGCAGGTACCAAACCTGACTTCAAGATAAGACGTTGCCCTTTGTCTCCTGCTACATATGATGCAAATCCTGTGCCAAGCCCTGATCTGCCTTCTGTACTTATGATGTATAGGAAACGGCGTAGCGGGTAAGACTGCTGAGCTATGTAGCCCTGGTAAGGCTGAAAATAACTTCCCGTCGTAATGGGAGCAGGGTCTTCACTTATACCTAATACTTTTATTCTTTTCAAAAAGCCGATAGCAGTTGTGTCATCAAAATCACTGATCCAGTTAACACCTATCACGCCTAATGCGTTCTTGTTCTCGGCAACATAGTCAATAAGTGCTTTATGCGAGTTAGAAGCAAACGTATTTGTTGGCAGTTTATTGCCTGTTATTAGAGAGTCTCGTACGTAGCGCGCGGTACTAGAGTTGTTGTTATCAAAAACTATTGTGATCTCTCCTAAGTTTGAAGTCTCATCAAGCTCTTTCCAACTTTTCGCCTGACCATTAAAAATCCTTTTAAGCTCGTCAAGTGTTAGCAGAGAATCCGGGTTTTGCCTGTTGGTGATAAGAGCTACTGCATCTATCGCAATTTTGGTAACACGCGGAATCCGTTTTTGCTGTTCAAATACTGCTTTTTCTTCAGCTGTAAGCTCTCGTGAAAGTATAGCTATACTTGTGCTGTCGTTTAGCAGGTCTTTCACTACTTCACCTTCAGACTTGTAAGTGGCGTCTATCTTAGCGTTCTTATAAATGCCTTCAAAAGTGTTTACCTCTGATTCAATGATCGGTTGGAATGATTCATCTACACTTATATTGATAGTACCTGAAGTTGGTGTATCCGTAGGTCCGCCTGAGTTTCCACATCCTGACAAAGACATGATGCCTGCTAAGGCTAATATGCTTATTGCTTTAATCTTCATATCTATTTTTATTGGGGCGATTACTATTATAAACACGAACAAATCTTACAACGCCGTACAGTATTAGGATACCGCCGAGCATGTATTTCATAGCATCCGGAAGGTCTATCTGCAGGCTGTCTGCGGCAAACATAATAAAGATGCCTAACCCTACATAAATCAGTGTCATCAGCATAGCAAATATGCGTGCGAACTTGCTATACGTAGTTGATGCAGGCTTATCTTCTTTTCCTGGTCTGAGCATAGATGGTGCCTTTTTATTGTTTTAACTCTTAAAAATAAACCTAAAGCCTATAAAAAGAAAGCAGAAGCTAACAAAGTTAATTGCTGCTTCTGCCTTACCTCGCTAAACTTAAACTTTTACTTTAAACTAAATCGTATGGGTAAAGTATATCTCACTGGTACTGTGCGGCCATTCTGTCTGCCTGGCTTCCAGTTTGGCATACTTTCTATCACTCGAATGGCTTCCTCTTCTGTGCCGAAACCCAAGCCTTTCAAAACATTTACATCTGAAATCTGACCGTTGGTTCCCACAACAAACGTAACTACCACAGTGCCGTCCACTCCTGCACTTTGTGCTTGTCTAGGATATTTCAACTTTCTGCCTAGGTAGCTCATCAGCGCTTTGTGGCCTCCTTCAAACTCCGGCATCACTTCTACGTAAACATACGGCTCGTTCGAAGTTGTGGCATCTGTACCACCTCCTCCATTTATTCCTACTGGTGGCTCTGTCGCGATAGAAGGTGCTGCAGGTAGTTCTCCTTCTATCGTAGTTGTGCCAATGTTCTTTGTTGACAGTAGCGATTGTTCTGGCACATCTTCAGTAGTAGTAGTCTGATCATCTACTACTTTAATCTTTACAAACTTCTCTGTTGCCACATTTTCCTGTGGTGCTGGAGGTGCAACTGGAGCTGATTTTGCTGGTTCCGGTTCTATTGGTGGTAAATCTGGAAGTTTTACTCCTGTAAGTTCAATTACTTTATTCTTGTGCTTGGTAAGCTTTTCCTGTTCATCTGCAAAGATGATGTTTTCGACCAAAGGGACGACCAATGCTCCGGAAAAAAGTGCTGTGGCTAAAATTGCAGCCCTTGTAATATTGTTAGCGTAGGCTTTGCGAAGAGTGTAGGCTCCGTATGCCTGGTTGCGACCTTGAAACACTATGTTGTTAAAGGTCATGCTTAAGAAATAACTCTTTTCCATGGGATTTGGGTTTTTGGTTAAAACATCATTTTAAGTCATTGTTGTAATTGGTTATAGGATGTATAATCGTTTCGTACTATTAATATACGGAAAATATTTAATTGTATGCATGCGTACTAATAAATTTTGTTTCAAAAAAAAGAAGCCCAACCTGTAAAGGTGGGCTTCTTCTCTTAAACTATAATACGCTTATTTGATAGCGAATCGAACTGGTAATGTATAGCGCACAGGTACTGCTCTACCGTTCTGCTTACCTGGTGTCCACTTTGGCATTGATTTAACAACGCGCATCGCTTCTTCGTCGGTACCAGCACCCAGGTTTTTGATAACCTGGATTTCAGAGATTTCTCCTGTTCTGCCTACAACAAATGATAGTACTACCAAACCTTCTACACCGGCGCGCTGTGCAGCTGCTGGGTATCGGATATTCTTACCGAGGTATTTAAGCATTTCGCTTTCACCACCCGGGAAGGTTGGCATTTGCTCTACGTAAGTATAAGGCTTCTCCTCAACTACTTCTGCAACTACATCACTTGTTCCGTCTATGTCACCAAGGTCAAGAGGTGCGTTCTTAGAACCTTCCACAGTTTTAACACCTGCGTCTATTTCTGTTAGAACTTCCACATCCGGAATTTCTTCTTCTTCCACTACTTCGTTATCACGCTTAACAACCGGTGGTGTATACTTTACAGTAGCACGCACTGGTGGCGGCGGTGGTGGTAGATCAGGTGGCGGCGGCGGCGGTGGCGGCGGCGTGGCCTCATCTAGTGGTGGTGGTGGAGCCAGGTCTACTTCTGTAACAATTCGCTCTACTACTTGCTCTTCTTCTTCGCCCTGAATAAGCTTTGCGATTAGCGGAATGCTAAGGAAAAGCGCAAACAGGAGTATAGCGACGATAGCGGCAACAGTAATGTGCTTATTGTAGAGCTTGCGAAGTAGAAAGGCACCATATGCTCTGTTTCGTCCTTCAAAGACGATATCATCGAGCGATGCTTTTGCTAACTTACTTGCGTCCATAATTTATTGTCCGATTTGTTCTGTAACTAATTGTTTGTCTGCGTCAGAAATATCAACAAGAGCAAACTTTTTAGTATCTGTTATTTTTAATTCATCCAGAATGTCTACTACGTTTTTGTAGCGCGACGTTTCCATTGCCTTCACCATCACAGTCATCTTGTCGTTAGATTTCACTTGTGGTGATACCAACACTTTACGGATGCCGTTTGCTGAATAGTCAGACTCTTGGATTTCTGGGTTATCTTCAGCTAAGCCGAAGTAGTAATACAAATTATCCTTCTCTCCTAATATGATCGTCATGGCGTTACTTGCCTTCAAAGCGATCTGCTCTTCAGGGTTTTCAGGATCCACAGGCATGTTGATTTCCATTGTCTGTGGCTTACTGAAAGTTGTAGTAAGCATGAAGAACGTTAAAAGAAGGAATGCAAGGTCTACCATTGGGGTCATGTCCAGGTGCACAGAAGCTTTCTTGGCACCTTTCTTTTTCCCGCCGGAGTCGTTATCTTGTATTTCAGCCATTTCTTGTCTCCTTTTAAATAATTAGTTCTGAGGCTTATTTTCCATGTCAGTAACCAGGTTGAACCTGTTTATCTTTCTGTCCTGGAGGATATCAATTACTCTCTGAACTGTGCTATAGCTCACATCTACGTCACCTTTGATGGCAATAACCACCTCACGATTAGTTAGACGTGTCTGGTGTACCCAATCTCCTAGCTGGTTGTTAACAGAGTCAATCGGAATACCAGGCTGGTTAACAGCTTTGCGTGCATTAGACTCCATAGCCAGGTAAGACTTAAGCTGGTTCATTGGCAAACCGAAGTTTGTCAAAAGAGAAAACGTTTTTTTCTCTTCAGGTGTGAAACTGACACCATACTTACCTGCCATCTTGTCGAGCAATGCTTCCTTTGTCTGCTGTCCGTCTACTCCGAAGAAAACACGATCCTGATTGTCTATGGAAAGTGTAATCACGTTTGTATCCGGAAGTTTGATCTCTGAAACAGAAGACGGGGTATCTACTACCACCGACTCCTCAGGAGCAAACTTTGTTGTCAGCATAAAGAAAGTAACCAGCAAGAAGGCCAAGTCCACCATTGGTGTCATGTCCAATGAAGGTTTTTTCCTTTTTACTTTTACTTTAGGCATTTTTTCTGGTTAACGGGTTAACTAAACAGTTTGTGGTCTTGCAGCTGGAGTCTCGTGCTGAGAAGAGAACGTAGATACAATGCTGAAACCAGCTTCATCGATGCTGTAAGTAAGCTCATCGATCTTGCTTGTAAAGTAGTTATAAGCAACGATAGCGATAGCAGAACCTGTAATACCAAGGGCTGTGTTGATAAGTGCCTCAGAGATACCGTTTGCCAAACCTACCGCGTCAGGAGCACCACCTTGTGCAAGAGCGGCGAAGGCCTTGATCATACCAAGTACTGTACCGATCAAACCAACCAGTGTAGAGATAGAAGCGATAGTTGAAATAACTACCAGGTTTTTCTCAAGCATTGGTAATTCAAGTGCAGTAGACTCTTCGATCTCTTTCTGAATAGAAGCAACTTTCTCTGCTTTTAATAATTCAGGCTCGTTCTGCATCTCTTTGTACTTAAGCAAACCTGCTTTTACTACGTTAGCAACAGAACCTTTCTGAGCATCGCAAGCAGCAATAGCGCCGTTTACATCACGCTGGTTCAGTTTTGCAGAAATTGTGCGTACGAAAGCGGCAACACTTTTAGTACCTTTTGCTTTACCGATAGTAAGAGCACGCTCGATGGCAAAAATAAGTACCATTAAGTTAAGGCCTAATAACACTGGTACTACCCAACCACCTTTATATACAATGCCAAGATAATTGCCTGGAAGTGGGTGGTTGTTAGGGTCACCACCTTCAAAGTTTGACGGAGCACCCAAAACAAACATGTAGATAAGCACAGATGCTATCAGGGCAACTGGAATTACAATGCTCGCAAATACAGAGCCAACAGGGCTAGCCTTTTGCTCTACATTAGCATTCTTGCTCACTGTTGCAGTCTTTTTTTCCATTTTTTTAAAATTTAAAGTTTAGCTGTTTGTGTTGTAATTAAAAACGATTG
>NZ_JBHTLD010000027.1:0-28618 GCF_042678745.1 Pontibacter rugosus
CGTGTAATATTTTTACGTAGATTTATTTAGCAATATCTACGATATAAGTAAACTATGAACTTTGATATAAAGGACCTGCCTTATGGTCAATTCGAGCGTTTGGGGATGAACAAGAAAGACGTGCTCTCCATGAAGTCTGACGATTTGGTCAGCCTGCTGACGGGCAGGCGCACGAGCCTGCATACCTTTACTATCAAGGACGCCGGTCTGGAACCCCTTACCGTGGATGCAAAATTGAGCCTGAAGATGAATCCAGACAACACCCTTTCACTGTTGATTCATCCTATACGGAGGGAGATACAGAACGAGATTGGCGCCAGTAAGCAGGAGTTGGAGAAACTGCAAAACGGGGAGCTGCTGGTAAAGCCGTTTAAATCGCTTAATGGGGAGAAAGAGCTGTATGTTTTCCAGCTGGATAAGGAGACCAACGAGATTCTAAGGGTGAGGGTACGGGATATCCAAGTGCCTAGTGCTATCAGGGATATCGTGTTGAGTACTGATCAGAAAGAGCACCTGCGGCAAGGAGGTACCCTGGAGCTTTATTCCAAAGCAAAGGATCAGCTGATTACGGCCCGCCTGGATCTGAATGATCCTAAAGGACTGAAGATAGTGGAGGGGCAGGTCTCCCTAAAAGAAAGCCACACTTTGGCAGTGAAGGAAACCCCTGTTGTGTCTATTAAACGTTAGCTTGCCTATGACCTTTCAGGAATACAGAGAGCAGGTGTCGATTATTCAGGTCGCCGAGTCGCTAGGCTATGTGTTTGACCCCTTGAAGGGCAGAAAGAGCCCTGAGTTCAAGCACCCTGACGGAGACAGAATCATCATTAACAACCCAGGCGACAGCTCCCGGCAGATGTACTTCAACCGGGATGGAAGCAATGACAAGGGGTCTGTGATAGATTTTGTGGCCAACCGGCTGCACCGCTTCCAGGGAAGCTTTCGCAATGAGATCGACGGTATCAATAGGGTGCTATCTAGGTATGCCTATGCCTCTCAACCCAAAGCTCCAATCTACAATGTTACGGAGGCAAAGCCCTTTGACAAAAGCAGGTTTGTCGAATCGGAGGCCTCTGTTTTTAAGCTGCATTACCTGATCAAGGAACGAGGTCTCTCTAGCGAGACGGTGCAGCTGTTCCTGCCTTACATTAGGCTAGTGCGGGACGCAGAGAAAGATAATGCCTATACCAATATCGCTTTCCCACTGCAAAGGCCAGCTAGCAGCGAAACGATAGGCTACGACCTTAGAAATTATGGCTTTAAGGGCGTGGCAGCGGGCAGCGACCGCAAGCACGGTGTCTGGGTAGCCGACTTTGCGCAGAATCCGGTTCTTACACGCCATGTCTACTTTGCTGAGAACCCTATAGATGCCATGAGCTTCTATCAGCTGGAGAAGGATAAGCGTGACTTCAGCAACTCAGTGTTCGTCTCGTTTGGCGGGGGAATGTCGAGAATGCAGGTGGAGCTTTCCCTGCAGGCGTGGCCGCATGCTCAAAAGCATACCATTTTCGATAACGATTACCAGGGAAAGATCTATGATATCTATCTGGCCACGGCGATAGCAGGTAAGCCCTACACCTTTACAAAGAATGCCGACAGTATTACCTTCAGCTTGGATGAAAAGAAATTTGATATTCCTGTAGACAAGCTGAGCCTTTTTGCCTTTGAGAAGAACTCCGGTATTCGTTCCGGACTTCAGGTGCATAAGCCCCTTGGCCATAAAGACTATAACGACATCATACATCCCAAAAACAACCAAGAGAATCGTACCCCTGTGAAAGTGAAGTTATGATCTGGAATCTAGTATAGCAGTCAAAGACTGTAGGAGATGAAATGCAGTTTCTGTGTTTCGCATGGCTGTTACGGTTAATTAAGTCTCTGTAGAAAATATTTTTCACCTAACTATAAACCATTTAGTTTTTAGGCTATGAAAAAGCTATCTCTCTTCTCCCTTCTGTTGTGCATAGTTCTACTCTTTGCTGGTTGTGATGACGAAGGCGAGGGCCCGGTCCTGCCTGATACTGCTACCTATCGGGTAGATTACAGCCAGTCTGGGGATTATGAGAAATTCATTAAGATTATTACTATTGGAGGTGGCGATTTCAAAGTGAGGGGTACTAGCGAAGCTATGCCGGCCGTGTTATTTGACGGGAACCTTTCGGAAACGTCCTATTCCTTTGAAGCGGATAATGTAAGGGAACTTACTGTACACGCTGCCAATGAGTTCAGTGCTGTAGAGGATGGCCCTGCTTCCATGCAGATGCGCTTTGTTATTTACAAGAACGGTAAGCAGATAGATGAGAAGACCTTCAATTACAATGAGGCTTCAGGGGAGAAGAACGAATACTTGAATTATAAGGCTAAATAGTAGACACTTTTCATCCTGTTCATGCTGCGCCATCTGGTAAAAGAGATTGCCAAAACAGTATAGACTTAATTATTTCTTCTACACAAAGCGTGTTGTAAGTATGTCATGAAGGCTTTGCTCTTAACTGGCACATATAAAGAGTAATATTTATATAATAGCTGTTATAAGGGAAAGGCCGTTTGCAGGCTCCTGGAGGGGTGCCGCTGTTGGCACTTTTAAGGGCAAGAAAAGACTGTAGGAAAAGGTCCTGCTAGTGGTGAGCTATTCTTGCACGTCAGTCTGCTCTGCAGCAAGCGTTCCCCCAAGCTCTCTCTCTTAGGGACTCTCTTACCTTGTGAAGCAGCTCTGCCAATTCTTTAGCTTCTTCCTCAGTAAGGCTCTCTATCATGGCATCCACTTGGTGCAAATCCTTATCAATAGCTCCCAAAGCTTTCTGTCCCTTATCTGATATCAGGATATTGACCAAGCGCTTATCTCCTATGTTTGTAGTGACCTCCACCAGCCCCTTTCCTTGCAAACGGCTTACCAGCCGCGAGGCATCGGACATCCTGTCCAACATCTTCTCGCGCAGGAAGGAAGTGGACACGGGCCGGGGGTACTGGTCGCGCAGGATGCGCAGGGCGTTATACTGCTGCCCCGTCAGGCCATACTTTTGAAAGAATCTGTTGTAGCTGTTCGAAAGAAAGCCATACGTATACAGAATACTCATGCTGGCTTTCTGCCATTCATTCCGAAATGATTTGACGCCTAATTGGTTCTCTAAGTTCATAAGTGCAGTCAGGTGAGTTTACCAAGTATAGTAAAAAATAATGATACTTCCACGCTTTACAAGCCTGCTCAAAATAGTAGGTGTTGCTTTGACTCAGTAGCCTGCTGAACTAAGTGTTCCAGCAGTTGGTAAATCCTTTCGCTTGCATCCCCAGGTATCACGGGCCTTTTGACTTCATCCCCTTTCCTATTTATCATCCTATGTTTGGATACAGTACCGGACCTACTATTTTTCCCTTTTGTTGATTGGGGTGAGAAGCTATCGAAACAGAGAAAATAGGTATCTATATACTTGAAGACAAGAAAACTGGGTAAGGAATAAGATTCCTATTTATCAAGGGCTCATAAATCCGTGCCTTATGACAATTCCCTTACCCGGCTTCTTAACCTTGGACAGTTCATTAGGCCCGGAGCCTGCATCAGGATGCCTGATTGCTAGAGAAGCTATCTTTTGTCGCAAGTTCAACCAATATAAGCATAGTGTGATTGAGCAAACTTACATTGGTATCAACATGTCCAAAGACAGCTTTATGGTCGCCACAAGACAAGAAAACAAAATTGCCACTTTCCTGCACAGCAACGACAGGAAGGGGTATTCGAAAGTTCATCCAGAGTCTGCCTGACTAAATTTGGTGCATCATGGAGGCCACCAGGGTTTACAGCCTGCAACTGGCCATCGCTCTCTATGAAAAAGGAATCAAGGTGTCGGTGGTGAACCCCTTGCAGATCAAGCGCTTTGCCCAAACCAAGCTCAAGCGGACGAAAACAGACAAGGTGGATGCGGCGCTGATCGCAAGCAGCAGCAGTAGCAGCAGCAGCGCATGTCCCTGAAGATGCTGGTCAAGGGCCTGAATCAGTTGCACGCCCTGTCTCAATTGGAGGAAGCGGACAAAGCTGCTCTAAAGGCTTGTAAAACGGTCTTGACAAGCATATAAAATCAAGTTGAAGAGTTGAGTGCCTGATGAAGCAAACGGCTGAGAAGCCCGCCAGGAGGAAAAAAGAGTGTCTAAGGGATTCGGTACAAACGTAGGATGAACGGGGCTTGCCGCGTCTTTAGACAGCTTCCTTGATCTCTAAAAGAGAGGCTGCTGCATCTAGGGTCAAGTTTTTGGGTTTCCCAACATAAGCACTAGTTAGTCCCTTTTTACTCTCCAAAGCAGACTTATTTCTTTCAAAAGTCAACTTTCTTTCCTTTTCGGACAGGTCAGCAAGCAGGCAAAGAGTGAAGCTATCGGCCACATGCCTTAGAATTAACTGTGAATTCCAAGAAGGAAGAAATAAAAACACCGGCCACTAACACCGCCAGCTTCTCTACTCATAAGCTGCTAATAGCAGCTGTTGTGCTGTTTTTGCCAGCAGGGTAAAAACGCACAACAGCTTAAGCATATTTACTCCTAAAAAAAGGCCGCCAGACACGCTTGAAGGAATTGGCTGAAGAAGAACTGCGTTTATCCTGCGCGAATCACCGCACCTGCTCGTAAAAAGCCTGCAGCAGCTGGCCGAATGTCAGGGGGCAGAAAACTAAAAGTCTGTCGGAAGAGGTTTAATTTTATGTGCAAATGTTGGATGAACTAGCTTGAAGCCTTCCAATAACAAAAGCTGGTCAAAAGAGTACTCTTCTAAAACGCACTAGTATTTTATTTTAAGTCTTCATATGAATTCAGAAAGAAAAGACAAAACCATTGTCCTTACCGGCGGCAGCTCTGGAATTGGGGCCGCGGCCGCAAGGATCCTTACTGAAACAGGGGCATGGTTTGTCATTCCAGGACGCTCCGGGGAAACCAAAAAACTGGCAGCTGAGCTGGATTGCGACTATTACCTGGTTGATTATTCCAGCTTTTCATTAGTAAAGAAGTTCGCACAGGACCTGCTGGAAAAGTACCCGCAGATAGATGTACTGGTAAACAACGTGGGGGGAGTAATTGCTGACAGGCACCTTACAGAAGATGGACATGAAATGACATTACAGGTCAATCACCTCTCGGGTTTCCTGTTAACAAACCTACTGAAGGAGAGACTGGAAGAGTCCAAAGCCACTGTGATTAATACCTCGAGCTTAGCCAACGTCATGGGTAAGATTGACTTTAATGACCTGGAGAACGAGAAAAGCTACAGTGCTATGAAGGTTTACGGAACTGCCAAATTAATGAATATCCTTCATGCCATGGAGATCAACAGGCGTTTTAAAGGCGTAAGCGCAGCCTCTTTCCATCCAGGTGCAGTTAGCTCCGGGTTTGCACGTGAGGGCAGTAGCCTGGTTAAATGGTTTTACGAAACGCCCCTAAAAAACCTGTTTCTGATCTCTCCTGAAAAGGGGGCTGATACCTTGTCTGGCTTATTTCCGGTGAAGCAGGAAAAGACTGGCAGCCTGGTGAGTATTACCAAAAAAAAGCCTGGCCGAATAAGCCGCCATGCCAATGCCACCAATGCCGAAAAGCTATGGGAGGCATCTGAAAAGCTCATCGGAGAAGTATAATAGTTACTTAACCCCTTCCCACCAAACCTTGGGGTGCTCCAGGGTATCACTTAGGTTTACTTTTTCGCCTATCATGGGGTGTAATACAGGCATATTCTTTTTTCGGGCCTCCTCGGTCAACCTTTTTATAGGCTCATTCCAGGCGTGGTTAGAGAGGGAAAATTTACCCCAGTGGGCCGGGAAAAGTTGCTTTGCATGCAAATCCTTCGCCGCCTGTACTACCTCCTCGGGCATCATGTGGATGTATTTCCAGCTTTTATCATACTGCCCGTTTTCCAGGATTACCAGGTCAAAAGGACCAAACCGCTCACCTATAGTTTTAAAGTGGGAGTCGTAGCCGGAATCACCACCCATGTATATCCTTTTCGTGGGAGTGGTTAATACATAAGACATCCACAGGGAAACATTTCTTTTAAAACCCCTGCCTGAGAAATGCCGTGCAGGAGCGGTATTTACCCTAAAGTCCTTTTCTAACAAGATCTCTTCGTTCCAGTCTTTTTCTATTATTTTGTCGGCATTATAACCCCAGCGTTCCAGGTGAGCCCCCACTCCCAAGCCTGTTATTACTTTTTTTACCTTAGGTTCAAGAGCCTCTACGGTTTCATAATCAAGGTGGTCCCAATGGTCGTGGGTAATGAAAAGGTAATCAATATCAGGTAAGTCCGCAGGCATATACCTGTCACTCCCTTTAAAGCTCCTCGTGGTGAATTTTACCGGAGATGCACTACCGCTCAACACAGGGTCTACAAGAAATTTCTTTCCGGCCAGCTGCATGAAATAAGAAGAATGTCCAAACCAGACAATTATATCTTCCTCAGGATTCAGGTTCAGGAGATCAATCTTTTTACCGGGCAAGCTATCAGAAGGTGTTCTGCTGGCCTTGTCTCCAAGCAGAAATTCTTTCATCATGGTAAAATAACTGGCTCCTTCCGTGAGCATGGGCGTAGGATTTAAATTCTGAAACTGCCCATTTTTGTAATTTGGAGAATTTTTTACCCTTTCCAGCCTGGGTCCTGTAGGAATACTGCCAAACTGCGGCTGCTGCATAAAGAGGTACACTGCCAGCACAAGCACCAGAATAACAGCTAAAATAACAACCAACACACTCATAAGCTTGCGCATCTTTATCTAAATAATCAACTTTTTTTAAATGTCGGACAGGCTTTTTCATACCAGCGATCTCCAGGACATCCCCTTTATACGCCCGGTTAATAGCATTGAGCATTGCCTGCCCTAACTCCAGTAAAGTGTAAATGCTTTTTTGCGCCAGTTTCCGTAATATTGGGATCATCCACATTGTGTATCTGTAATATTTAATGTTCTTCTTTTCAAGCGTAGGTGTTCCAGAAGTCTGGGCCGGATCTTAAACTTTTAAAAGAAGGCCTCATAAGGTCGTTTTCGGATTTCCCTTTTACCCTTCCCTTTTCTGCGCTATCCGTGCCTGCTCCGGACACAAAGCAAAACGTCATGTTGGTATTTAACCTGACCGGGTAGAAGCAGAATCGGTGGAGGAGGTAGGTAAGCCGGAGAAACACCTGGGGTTTAACGTTGTCACCAAACCTTTTGTTTTATCCCACTTAATGCTTACTTGCCTGCACAAAGTCTACAGCTTTATAGAACATTTTCTTTGGCGGTACTGAAAGTAGCAGGTAGTCTATTATCCTTGCAGCTACCGAAGCTATACTTTCTTTTTCGAAAAAGACCCGTAACGCTCGCCCCGTTCCTTATGTCGACTTCCTTCTGTTTGACATCCTCCCATTTTTATGACTGGCCTAAAGTGGAGAATTACAGCTTCTGACACCGGTTTAATTTTTAGAGCGTTATTTGAAATTTTCCGTAATACCATCTATTTCAAAATTGTTTTTATTAGACATAAAGGATAATTTTGTCGAATGAAAACTAATGCAAATTATGATGTGGTAAAAGCCGGCATCGTGAAAGCCAGCAAACAGGTTTTCAGGCGGTACGGGTATACCAAGGTTTCCATGGATGATATTTCAAAGGCTGCCGCGAAAGGCCGTAGCACGATATATCATTACTTCAAGAACAAAAAAGAGGTTTTTGAAGCATTCGCAATCGGTGAATTCACTGAAATTATCCAGCAGGCCAAGGAGCAAATCCACCCAAATGCATCCTTGGCAGATAACCTCCTGGTGTACAATGCCAGTAAGTTAGATGGCTTGAAGGCCTTAGCTGCTGAATACGAGGGAATTTTAAGAGATCTTAGAGAGCAGGAGGGCTTGATTAGGCAACTTGGCAGAGTACTGCTTCGGGAAGAGTCTGAAGTGGTGCGGAGCCTGCTGCTTACCGGCATGGAAAGAGGGGAAATAGCAAAGTTGAGTAAAGAAGATCTGAATCTTTTGACAGAAATGATAGTAATAGCGTTGAGAAGCTTTGAACAGGAAATCTTTATCAATAACAGAATGACTGGTTTGGGAAACCGGCTAAAATGGCTTATTGACATCCTCATCAAAGGCCTGCAATGATTTTTTTTTCTTAAAGTTCGACAAAAATACTAAAAGTGTGCAAACGTTTAAATCTGATAACCCTATGCATTGTTCAAAACTACCTTTTGCAGCTGGTCTGTTGCTAACAATACTGAGTTCGTCCTGCAGTGATGAAGCGCAGACAGAGAAGGTGTTGCAGCCTGTAAGAGTAGAAACTCTGGCGTTAGCCACTGCGCAGGCACAAGGCGGTTCCATACAGTACACCGGCACTGTCAGGCCATCCAAGGCGGTTCGGCTGAGTTTCATGGTGTCTGGAAACGTGGTATCAATACCGGTGGAGCAAGGGCAGTATGTGAAGAAAGGACAGCTGCTTGCAACCCTCGATGAAACTACCTACCGCCGCCAGTATGAGGCCCAGCTGGCGCAGCTGCGGCTGGCGGAAGAGAACTATAAGCGTGTGGCAGAAGTGTACAGCAAAGGCAGTATCGCGGAAATCAATATGCTGCAGGCCAGGTCTCAGTTTGAGCAGGCACAGGCGGCGGCCAGAGCCACTTACCAGAATATTGCTCACACAAAGTTGTATGCGCCCCAGAGCGGGTATATCGGGTCCAAATATGTGGAGGTCGGTTCGCTGGCAAGTCCGGGTGTGCCGGTAGTTGAGATTGTGGATATTTCGCCGGTAGTTGTGGAAGTGCCGGTGCCTGAAGCTGAAGTCAACTCCTATGCGCAAGGCGATACAGCCACCGTGCAGGTGCAGGCATCGGGAGGTGAAAAGAGGACAGGAACAGTGGATGAAGTGGCTGTGCTTGCAGCAGCGGGCACTCCCAACTATACTGTTAAAATCAGCCTGCCCAACCCGGAGGAGCAGCTAAAGCCAGGAATGGTAGGCACGGTAGTTTTTGAAAACAAAAAGGGCGAAGCGGCCGACGCAACAGGCAGCAGACAGATCATTGTGCCGGTTCAGGCAGTTCAGGCTGAGTTGAACGGGCAGAATTTTGTATATGTCGCCAGCCCGGATGGGCAGAAAGCCATCCGCAAAAACGTGCGCACCGGAAATTTGTATAACAGCGGCATTGAGGTGACAGAAGGCTTGCAAGGCTCCGAAACCTTGATTGTATCCGGCTACCATAAGCTTGCCGACAACAGTCCCATTCAAATCATCCGATAAACAGCACATGAAAGGAAAAAGCAACATTGTGGAATGGGCGATGCAGAACAAAGCCCTTCCGCTCACTTTGGCAGCCGTACTGGTGATGCTCGGCATATACGCGCTCTTTAACATGCCCCGGAATGAGTTTCCCGAATTCACCATTCGCCAGGGCGTTGTGGTAGGAATTTACCCGGGGGCTTCCTCAGAGCAGGTAGAGCAGCAGCTCACCAAAAAGGTGGAAGAGTACCTGTTTAGCTTCAACGAAGTGGATAAGACCAAGACCTATTCCTACTCCCGCGATGGCATGATGTACGTTTACGTGGAAGTGGCGGCGCGGGTAAATGACACCAACACCAGAGACTTCTGGAATAAGCTAAAGAACGGCATGCCCTTGCTGCAGGCCCAACTGCCGAAGGAGGTGCGGGGCCTGTTTGTAAACAGCGACTTCGGCAGCACCTCCGCCGTTCTGTTGGCTGTTGAGTCTGAAACCCGGCCCTACAAAGATTTACAGCAGCATGTAGAGGAAATAGAAGATGAGCTGCGGGGGATTGAAAGCCTGGCGAAGATTACCCGGGTCGGTACTTTGAATGAGCAGATCAGCATTTATGTAGACAACAGCAAGCTCATCAACTATGGCATAACCTCCGGGTCACTGATGCAGGCCCTGCAGCGGGAGGGGGCCATTAACCCGGCAGGAACTCTGGAGGGAAAGGTGATAGACCGTCCCATTCACTTGACATCCTTCTTCAAAACAGAGGCAGACCTGGCTGACCAGATCATCCGAAGTGACCCGAACGGAAATGTCATACGTCTGCGGGATATTGCAACCATCAAAAGGGAGTATGGCGAACCGGAATCATACGTGACGGCCAATGGAACCAAGGCCATCATCATTTCCATGGAAATGGCAGCAGGCAGGAACATCGTGCATTTTGGGGAAGAAGTAGAGGAGCGCCTGCAGCTAATTGAGCGCAACTTGCCCCCCGACATTCACATCACCAAGCTTGCCAACCAGCCAGAGGTGGTGGATGAGTCTATAGCCCATTTTATGAAAGAATTCGGTTATGCCCTGATTGGGGTGATTATAGTGGCCCTCCTGCTGCTGCCTTTTAGGGTAGCCTCTGTGGCGGCTGCTACTATTCCCATCACCATTGCCGCTACCCTGGCCATTATGTACCTGCTGGGGTATGAGCTGAACACGGTGACACTGGCAGCCCTGATCATTGTACTGGGTATTGTGGTAGACGACCCTATTGTGGTTATCGACAACCACGTGGAGAAACTGGACCAGGGCATGTCTGTCTGGGAGGCTGCCAGAAGCAGTGCGGTGGAACTGTTTCCCTCTGTGTTCACGGCAACGCTGGCCATTGCCGCCACCTTTGCGCCGCTCATGTTCTTCATGTCAGGTGTAGCCGCCGATTTTGTCGGCATGTTTCCTTATACTATCATTATTGCACTCTCGCTTTCGCTCATTATTTCGATGCTGCTGGTGCCGTACTTCAATACCCTTTTCATTAAAAAAGGACTGCACCTGCCCGGCGAAACAAAGGAAAAAGAGTCTATGCTGGATAGGCTGCAGCGTGTGTTCAACCGCCATATCAGCAATGCCATCAACCATCCTGTGCTCACCACCATTTTCGGGATCCTTGCCTTTGTGATCGGGGTTGTACTGATGGCGCTCCTGCCGCAGCAGCTATTCCCTAAAGTAGAGCGGAACCAGTTTGCCATGGAGATTTACCTGCCCAATGGCTATAACCTGCAGCAGACGGACAGTGTTGTGAAAAAGATGGAAGGAATAATGGCACAGGACGAGCGCATTGTCTCCTACACCAGCTTTATAGGTACGTCATCGCCACGTTTCCATACGCTTTACGCCCCTAACTTGCCAGCGGAGAACTATGCGCAGGTGCTCATCAACACCACTACAGCAGAAACCACCGAAGAGGTGTTGGCCGAGTACGCAACAAAATACAGCAACTTTTTCCCGGATGCCTATGTGCGCATGAAACAGCTGAACATGGTAAGTGCACCGGCACCCATCGAAGTACGCATTTCAGGCCAAGATCTGACAGCATTGAAACAGGTAGGCGACCAGGTGATGCAGATAGGGCAGCACCAGCCGGGCATTACCTGGGTCAGGACAGATTACGAGGAAATGAAGGAAGGCATCCAGCTGAATGTCAAGAATACCGAAGCAGCCAGACTGGGCCTAAGCAAGGAGGACATCGCCAATGTAGTCGCCATGAATATGCAGGGCCTGCCAGCCACGCAGGTGTGGGAAGGCAGCTATCCGCTGGATGTTTTAGTCAAGACATATGAAACGGCCAGAAATAACACGGGCGCCCTGCTGGAAACGCGTGTCCCGGTTCAGCAGTCGCAAACGGTAGTGCCGCTGCGGCAGGTGGCAGATATTTCACCGGTGTGGCACCAGGGCCAGATCGCACACCGCAATGGCGTCCGCACGCTCACCGTCAGAATGGACATGGTGCAGGACGCGGTTGCCAACAACCTGCTGGGAGAGATGCGCCCTGAAATAGAAAGTCTGAAGCTGCCTGAAGGAGTGCGCATCAGCTATGGCGGAGAACTGGAGATGCAGGAAGAGAACCTCACCCCGATGGGGCTGTCGCTACTGATGAGCGTCGTGGTCATTTTCCTTATCCTGGTCTGGCATTTCAAGCGCATCAAACATGCGCTGCTCAGCCTCATCACCATGCCACTTAGCATACTGGGCGCTGCTTTCGGGCTCATGCTGATGCAGTACCCCTTCGGCTTCACGTCTTTTCTGGGTTTACTGGCTTTGTGCGGTATAGTGGTACGGAACGGCATCATATTGATAGACTTTGCCGATGAGCTTCGTGAAAAGGAGGGTTTGTCGGTGAAAGAGGCGGCTCGTGTAGCGTCGGAGCGCCGTATGCGTCCCATCTTCCTCACCTCATCGGCGGCCGCAGTTGGAGTTATCCCCATGATTTTGAGTCGCTCAACGCTTTGGGGGCCGCTGGGAACCGTTATTTGCTTTGGTTTGCTTGTTTCAATGCTGCTGACGCTATTCGTGCTGCCCACCCTTTACTGGTTGTTCTTCAGAAAAGAAGACAATGAGGCAGCACATCAAGAGAAGGGTTTAACACCTACAGTTTAAGTATACTATTTTCAGCTATGAGGTTTTTCATATATACTATACTGCTGCTCATCGGGTACAGCAGCTATGCCCAGCAGCCCCACACCATTAGTCTGCAGCAAAGTAAAGAGGCTGCGCTTAAATACAGCAAAGCCATCCAGAACAGTGAGCTGGACATCGAGTCGGCTGAAGCAGGTATAAAAATTGCAAAAGCAGCTCATTTGCCCTCGGTAGACGTTACTGGCGTTGGTGTGTATGGCTTCAAGGACTTGGTGCCTGCTATGCCAGAAATGCTGCCAGAAGGTATCAATAACTTTTACATGGCTGGTGTGGCAGCTGTACAGCCTTTGTATACAGGCGGCAAAATCAAAAGCTATAACGAGCTGGCGGAGCTGCAGCTGCAGGTAAATAAGCTACGCGCCCAGCAGTCGGTTGACTCTGTACTATTGATTACTGCCCAGAAATACTGGAACCTGGTAAACCTGCAGGAACAGCACAAGGTGCTGGAAGCGAATGAGCGCCTGTTGGATACGCTCTTAAAGCAGCAGAACGACCTGTTGGCTTCCGGCCTGATAGCCCGCAATGACCTGCTGAAAGTAAAGGTGCAACGAAGCCGCCTGTTGCTGAATAAAAGCCAGTTGGAGAGTGGTAAGAAGATAGCGCTGCTCGACTTCAGCCTGTATGTTGGTATACCATACGATTCATCTCTTGTGATGCAGGATACATTGGCGACAGACGTGTTACCACCTTTGTACAGCCTTGGGCCGGACACATCGCTGGTGGAGAACAGTAACTACCAGCTTTTGCAGAAGATGCTGGAGGGTGAGCGGCTGCAAACAAGGCTCACCAAAGCAGATTATATGCCCACTGTTTCCATAGGAGTGAATGCGGCGCAGGCCGGCGTGCTGGACAGGGGGATCGGCAGCACGTTTGTTCCTCTCTCGTTTGGCATGGTCAGCATCCCTATCAGCGATTGGTGGAGTGAGGGCAAACATAAAATGAAGCAGCGTGCTATCAGTGAGCAGAAAGCGAAAAATAACTTTGAAAGCGTAAGCGATCAGCTGAAGGTGGGAATTACCAAAGCCTGGTATGATCTGGTGGATAGCCGCAAGGAAATTGCCTTTGCGCAAGAAAACCTGGAGCAGGCCAGCAGCAACCTGCAAGTAAGCCAGGACAACTATGCCAGTGGCTTGGCAAGTGTAACAGAGGTAATGGATGCGCAGGCTTTGTACCAGGAAGCTGCCAGCGCCCTGGCCAGAGCTTACGCTAACTTCCAGCTAAAGAAGGAGAGCTACGCCTATGCGAGTGGAATATCCTCGGGGCAGAGGTAGCATAAGCCCGTATCTCATGCAAATATATGACAGTGGGTTTACTAACAATTAAATTGAAGAACTCTTCATAGAGACGACGTGCATTTAAAAGCTATTAATAGGAAGGATCTGCACAGGCATTATGGCAGAAGAAACTCAGACAGATAAAAGATGCTTACCTTGAAGCAATGAGGACGCGAATCACTTGAAGTGGGTTAACAACACGCTTAGACAAAGTTTAGCAGCTTGGTGAGGGAGTTCATGTCTGTTTCTAAAGAACTTCCCTCTAACACATAAGTTAGTAAATGGTTTATCTGCAACTGTAACTTATCATTACATTTCTCAGAGGCTGTTTTTAATATTATTGTTGGCAGCGAATAGGAGGACTTTCGGGCTCTGGCAAGGCTCCTTTTAAGTGGCATAGCAGCACTATGGCGAGAAAATGACGAAGCCAGGTTCTGATGAATTCCCTTTGTAGCCCAATGAATAAATAAAGCAGTCTCTAATTACTACCAAGCTTATGTTAATTAATTATTAAATGTTGTACCTTTGGACCATAATACGATTTTGGTCTATTAGGTATGAGCGATAATAAAGACGAGTGTATTAAAACGGAGATTCTGAACGAGGCTCAAAAGCTATTCATCCGCTTTGGCTGGAGTAAAACTACCATGGAGGACATAGCGAAGGCCGCAGGGAAAGGGAAAAGCACGCTTTACTATTACTATAAAAGCAAGGAGCAGATCTTTGACAGTGTGGTGACGCGTGAGATGGAAGAGGTGTTCCGTGTTACGAGCGGAGAAGTAGCCAAAGCGCAGACAGCCGAGGAAAAGCTGATGGCCATTGGTATCACCAAGTTCCGGGCCATACAGAAAAATGCCAACCTCTTCAACGTCATCCGCGGGGAAGTTGAAGCGAACATTCACCACATCATGGAGCTGAAGAGGAGGTACGAGGCCCGGGAAATCAGCATGGTGCGCAACATTCTCAAGTTTGGGCTGGAGCGGGGAGAGCTTTCGCACTACACGGCCGATGATGTGGATGCTGTCGCGTTTGCCTTGGTATGTGCTTTCAAAGGAATCGAAATCGGTCTGCTGATCGAGAACAAGCTTACGGACTTTGAAGGCAGGATGGGGACGATCCACAGTATTCTGATGCATGGCCTGAAGGCGTGACCTGATTGTAATAACTTTAGTTCGTCTTGCTTTTTTAGTCTCCCATGGCAACGTGATGGTTGATAGATATAGCGATGACGCGGGTTTAGTTAGCTCTCTATGTTTAGGACTAACAAAACACAGAGAGGTGAAAATATTACTTAGTGCTAAAGTTTGTTTGTATATAACAAATCTTAACTTGTTTTATCCAATGAATCTCTAAACTGAAAGTAGAAGAAGAGTTCTATCGCTTACTTTAAATACAACAGATGAATAATATACTTCGTCAGAGAATCCTCGCCCGCGAAAAAAGCGCAGCGCAACTGGCTGCAGAGCGGGCACAGGCGCAGGGGGCTTATCCCTATTTCAGGGCCATTGAATCTGCGCAGGATACGGAAGTGATCATAGAGGGCAGAAAGGTTTTAATGTTTGGGTCGAACGCCTATCTGGGACTTACTAATCACCCCAAAGTAAAGGAAGCCGCCATACAGGCGGTGGAGCAGTACGGTACAGGCTGCGCCGGTTCCCGGTTCCTGAATGGTACACTCGACATACATCTGGAGCTGGAGCGAAGGCTGGCTGAGTATGTAGGAAAAGACGCCGCACTGGTGTTTAGCACGGGCTTTCAGGTAAACCTGGGGGTTATATCCAGCCTCACTGGCCGCAACGACTATATCGTGCTGGACGAATATAACCATGCCTCTATTTTCGATGGCAGCCGTCTCTCTTTCTCCAAGGTAATCAAGTACAAGCATAACGACATGCAGGACCTGGAGCAGAAACTCAGCAAGCTGCCTGCCGATGCCCTGAAGCTCATTGTGGTGGATGGTGTCTTTAGTATGGAAGGAGACATTGTGAAGCTTCCGGAACTGGTGGCCCTGGCCGAGCGCTACGGCGGCAGCATCATGGTGGACGATGCCCATGGCCTGGGTGTAATTGGTGAGCGAGGAGCCGGTACCGCCTCTCATTTTGGTTTAACAGACCAAGTCGATCTGATCATGGGAACCTTCAGCAAATCCCTAGCTTCCTTAGGTGGCTTCATTGCCAGCGATTTTGACACAATCCAGTACCTGAAGCACCATGCCCGCTCCCTGATTTTCAGTGCCAGCATGTCGCCGGGCTCTGTTGCCAGCACCCTGGCTGCCCTGGATGTGATCCAGAGCGAGCCGGAGCGGATAGAGCAACTGTGGGCGAATACGAACTACGCCATGAAGTTGCTTCGTGCAGCAGGGCTGGAGCTCGGACCCACAGAAACACCCATCATCCCCATCTATGTGCGGGACAACTACAAGACTTTCCTGGTAACGAAGGTGCTGCAGGACAACGGCATTTTTGTAAACCCGGTAGTGGCGCCTGCCGTGCCTGCCGATTCGACCTTGCTGCGGCTTTCCATCATGGCGACACATACCTTTAGCCAGATCGAGGAAGCCGTAACAAAAATAGCGGAAGCATTTAAGCTTCTTGGCATTAACTCCCGAAATGCATCCTATGAAGCAAGTACTGCGAGTTGAGACAAAGCGGCAGCTAAAAGCCTTTATTGACTTTCCGCATGCGCTGTACAAGGACGACCCGCATTACGTGCCGGAGCTTTATATTGCGCAAAAAGACCTGCTCACGCCGGGGAAACATCCCTTCCATGAGCACTCTACGCTGCAGCTGTACCTGGCCTACCAGGATGGAAATGTTGTAGGACGGATTGCCGCCATCCTCAACAACAACCATAATACCTTTAACAATGCAAAGGATGGCTTCTTCGGATTCTTTGACTGCGTGAAGGATGGGGAAGTGGCAAACCTGCTTTTTCAGGAGGTGCGCCAGTGGCTGTATGCAAAAGGGGCTAAAACGGTGATTGGGCCTGTTAACTTCTCGACCAACGAAACCTGCGGCATGCTGGTGGAAGGATTTGACAGTTCGCCGGCGGCCATGATGCCCTACAATTACCCTTATTACATAACGCTGCTGGAAAACTTGGGCTTTCAGAAGAAGGTGGACCTGCTGGCCTACCAGTTTGGGGCCGATGGTTACAACGATAAGCCTTACCGGCTGTCGAAGGTAATCCGGGCGAGGCTGGAGCAGAAAGGAATTACCATCAGGCCCATTAGCCTGAAAAACTATAAGCAGGAAGCAGAGAAACTGCGGGAGATCTACAACTCCGCCTGGGACAAGAACCTGGGCTTCGTGCCGATGACGCCGAAGGAGTTTGACTATATGGCCAAGGACCTCAAACTGATCGTGGACCCAGATTTTTGCCTGGTAGCGGAGCACGAGGGCAAGATAATCGGTTTCTCGCTGGCTATACCGGATATTAACCAGATCCTGAAGAAGATCAAAAGAGGACGCCTGCTGCCTACGGGCATATTTAAACTGCTGACGCAGCGTAAGCAGATAAACGCTGTGCGGATAATCGCCCTCGGCGTGGTGGAAGGCTACCGGAAGCTAGGCATTGAGGCGGTGTTCTACGGAGCGGCCATGCAGAAGCACCGCGAGAAGAAGATGCAATCGGCAGAGGCCTCCTGGATACTCGAAAACAATGTGATGATGAACCAGGGGTTACTTAAGATGGGAGCCAGGCCTTACAAGAAGTACAGGATTTTTGAGAAGGCGCTATGAAAGAGCGGGTATTGATAACGGGGGCAAGTGGTTTTGTGGGCTACCACCTGATAGAGGCGGCGCTGCAGGCAGGTATGGACGTGTATGCGGCTGTACGTGCTTCCAGCGAGGTGGCTCATCTGGAGGGGTTTGGCGTACACTACACTTCCCTCGACTTTCAGGATACCAGCGCGCTGGTAAAGGAGCTGGAAGAGAAGCAGTACCGTTACATCATCCATGCGGCAGGCACCACCAAGGCAAAGCACCCGCAGGACTACGTGAACATCAACGCGGTCTATACCCGGAACCTGGCATCGGCGGCGGCAATGGCGGACATACCGCTGAAGAAGTTTGTGTTTATCAGTAGCCTGGCCGCGCTGGGGCCTATCCCTTACCAGGAGGTAGCGCCCATACAGGAGCAGAGCAAGGCACAGCCGGTAACGGCCTATGGCAAAAGCAAGCTCCTGGCCGAGCAGTACCTGGCGGAGTTAAAGGATCTGCCTCTGGTCGTGCTGCGCCCGACAGCAGTGTATGGTCCGCGGGAGAAAGATATTTTCATCGTTCTCAAGACCCTGAACCTGGGGCTGGAGCCTTACATCAGCAACAAGCCGCAGTGGCTAAGCTTTGTGTATGTGAAGGACCTGGCAAAAGCGGTGATGCAGGCGCTCGGTACAAGTATAAGCGGGGTCAGCTACAACGTGTCCGACGGCAACAGCTACGACCGTTACGCCCTGGCCACCGCCGCCAAGCAGATCCTGGGCAAGAAGGCGGTCAAGGTGCATCTGCCGCTGGGGGTGGCTACACTGATAGCCAACCTGCTGGAGACCCTGTATGCTTCCAGCAAAGCCATGCCCGCCCTCAACAGGGAAAAACTAAGCGAGCTGGCTGCCGAGAACTGGAACTGCAGCATCGAGAAAATAAGGTCCGACCTGGGCTATGTGCCTGAGTATGACCTGGAGAAAGGCCTGGCGCAGACTTTAAAGTGGTACAAAGAGAATAAGTGGTTATAGATAAGAGCACAAAAATTAAGACACAAGTACATAAGATGAAATATAAAGTAAAAAACGCCGAAGGGCGCCTGGGTATTCTGCTTCCAGGACTGGGAGCAGTTGCCACCACGTTTATAGCTGGGGTAGAGGCTATCCGTAAAGGAATGTCACAGCCAATCGGCTCACTCTCTCAGATGGGCAACATCCGTTTGGGTAAGAGAACGGAAAACCGTAATCCGCTTATTAAGGACTTTGTACCACTCGCGAACCTGAACGACATCGTGTTCGGGGGCTGGGATGTGTACGAAGACAACGTGTACGAGGCGGCCGTAAACGCGAAGGTGCTGGAGCCAGGCCTGCTGCATGCGCTGAAGCCGGAGCTGGAGGCAATCCAGCCGATGAAAGCCGTGTTCGATAAAGCCTACGCCAGAAACCTGGATGGCACCCATGTGAAAGAAGCCGCTACAAAGTATGAGCTGGCGGAGGCACTGATGGACGATATGCGCAGCTTTAAAGAGGAGACCGGTTGCGACCGCCTGGTTATCGTGTGGTGTGGCTCTACGGAGATTTACGCAGAGATCAGCGACGTGCACGAAACAATCACCGCTTTTGAGGAAGGCCTGCGCAACAACGATCCGCGCATTGCGCCAAGTATGATTTATGCCTACGCTGCTCTGAAACTGGGTGTTCCTTTTGCAAACGGAGCCCCCAACCTAACGGTGGATATTCCTGCCATTGTAGAACTGGCGAAACTAAACGGCGTGGCTATTTCGGGCAAGGACTTCAAAACGGGTCAGACACTGATGAAAACCATTTTGGCGCCAGGCCTGCAGGCCAGAGCGCTGGGCATCAAAGGCTGGTTCTCGTCTAACATCCTGGGCAACCGCGACGGCCTGGTCCTCGACGATCCGGATAACTTTAAAACCAAGGAAGTATCGAAGTTGGGCGTGCTCGAAGACATTCTGCACCCGGAGGACAACCCGGAGCTGTACGGCGACATCTACCACAAGATCCGCATCAACTACTACCCTCCTCACGGTGACAACAAAGAGAGCTGGGACAACATCGACATCTTCGGCTGGCTGGGCTACCAGATGCAGATCAAGATCAACTTCCTGTGCCGTGATTCTATTCTGGCAGCACCAATCGTGCTGGACCTGGCCCTGTTTACTGACCTGGCACAGCGTGCCGGCATGAGCGGTATTCAGGAGTGGTTGTCGTTCTACTATAAGTCGCCGCAAACCGCTGAAGGCCTGCGCCCGGAACATGACATCTTCAAGCAATTGATCAAACTGCAGAACACGCTGCGCCACATGATGGGAGAGGACCTGATAACGCACTTAGGCCTTGACTATTACGAAGACTTTGTAGAAGAAGAGCGTTAATAGATCGATTAGTGATTAGAATACACAAACTAGTTTCCACCAGCCTGGGCATCGGCTACATAGGAAAGGGAGGAGGTACGGTAGCCGCTGTGGCCGTTTGCCTTTGCCTGTATGCCGCGCAATGGGCTGGTGGGAGCCAGCTTGTGCGCTGGCTCCCGATGATAACTCTGTTGTTAACGGGGGTAGGTGTCTGGTCCGCCACGGAGGTAGAGCCGCTGTGGGGCAAAGACGACAAGAAAGTAGTGATAGACGAGGTGGCGGGAATGTGCATCAGCATGTTGTTTATACCTGTTAAACTACCGTACCTGTGCGCAGGCTTGGTCCTGTTCAGGTTCTTTGATATTGCGAAGCCGCTTTTTATAAGAAGGCTGGAGAGTGTGGAAGGAGGCCTAGGCGTAATGCTGGACGACGTATTGGCGGGCGTTTACGCGAACTTAATTTTACAGATACTTTTATACTACAAGGTTTTTTAAATGTTCACCTTCCTGAAGGCGCAGGCTGCCTCTCTGGTAGCGTCTGCTGTCGATTTTCTGGTGACAATCATCGCTGTGGAACTGTGCGGCTTCTGGTATTTGGCCGGCACCACAGTGGGCACTGTATCAGGTGGTGTAACACATTTCACCCTGGGCAGAACTTGGGTGTTTCATGCTGCAGACAAAACTATACCGGCACAAGCAATCAAGTATTTCCTGGTCTGGAACGGCAGCCTGTTGCTTAATGCATCGGGCGTGTATGTGATAACGCATTACGGAGGGGGTAGCTATGTCTACTCCAAGGTTATTACGTCCGTGCTTGTCGGTTTTTTCTATAACTATTTAATTCAAAAACGATATGTATTCAAGTAGGAATATATATAAGCTATATATAAACGGGTTGCTTTTATCGCTGTTACTGGTGGTTTCAGGTGTAAATGCGACCGCCGTAATGGCACAGGGTGCCGTTACAACTGTAAAAGGCACTGTAAGGGATGCTGTTTCGAATGAGGCGCTTATCGGGGTGTCGGTTTTTGTGCCGGGCACCAGCATCGGTACCAGCACCGACTTTGAAGGCAACTACCTGATCAGAACAAATCAAAGTATAAACAAGGTACAATTTTCTTATTTAGGATACGAGACCGTAACACTGGGTGTGTCGCCCGGGCAGGAGCAAACGCTGGACGTGAAGCTTAAAACCGGCGCCAAGCAGCTGAGTGAGGTGGTCGTGGTTGGCAAGAAGCGTAAGGTGAAGTACAGCAACAAGAACAATCCGGCCGTGGACCTGATCCGGGAGATCGTGGACCACAAGGAGCAGAACCGGCCGGAGCACTACGACTATGTGCAGTACGAGGAGTACGAAAAAACGCAGATGTCACTGGTGAACACGCCGGAGAAGCTGAAAAGAAACATCTTCCTGCGCAAGTATGACTTCATTACCAGCAACCTCGACACCACCGTGCTGGAGGGCAAGGCGCTGTTGCCGTTTTTTGTGCAGGAGCAGCTGGCGGAGCATTATTACCGCAAGGCCCCGGAGACCAGAAAAACGATTGTGAAGGCCGAGAAGAAAGTTGATTTCGGTGAGTTTATCGACAACAAGGGCTTTACCTCTTACATGCAGCACATGTACCAGGATATCGACATCTACGACAACAACATCACGATCCTGACGAACCAGTTCCTGAGCCCTATCGCCGATATGGCCCCTACTTTCTATAAGTTTTACCTCACAGACACCGTCACGACGGAGAGTGGCAGAAAGCTGGCAGAGCTTCGGTTCGAGCCGCGCAACCCTGCCGCCTTTATGTTTACGGGCAAGCTGCTTGTGACGATTGACGGCACCTATGCCGTGCAGAGCGTGGAGATGGAGGTGGCAAAGAGCGTGAGCATCAACTGGGTGCGCGACCTGAAGATCAACCTTGATTTCGAGAAGAACCCGGACGGGCGCTACCATCTGAGCAAGAGCGTGATCAAAACCGACTTCGGGCTTACGCAGAACAGCGATGCCGGTATGTACGGTGAGCGTGTTGTATCATACAAAGACTTTAAGGTGAACGAGCCACAGCCTGCTTCCCTGTACGAAGGCGAAGCCGTGGTGCGCGTGGAGAGTGCCATTGCCAAAGACGAGAGCTTCTGGCAGGCCAGCCGCCACGATTCCCTTACAGCCGTGGAGGCCAAAACCTATACCAACATCGACAGCCTGGTGAACATGAAGTCGTTTCAGCGGACCATGGATTGGGCCACTGCCCTGATTGCCGGCTACAAGCGCCTGGGGCCGAACATCGAGATTGGCCCTCTGAACACGTTCTACAGCTTTAACCCGGTAGAGGGGTTCCGCCTGCGCTTTGGCGGCCGCACCACCACCACATTCAGCAAGAAGTACATGCTGGAGACCTATGCCGCCTACGGGTTTAAAGATGAGAAGTGGAAGTACTACCTGGGCGGCAGCTATTCGCTCACCGACAGGTCTATCTATGAGTTTCCGGTGCGGTCTATCAGCGCAAGCTACCAGAAAGACACCAACATCCCCGGCCAGGAGCTGCAGTTTGTGCAGGAGGATAACTTCCTGCTTTCCTTTAAGCGGGGCGAAAACGACAAATGGCTCTACAACGAGACCTATAGTCTTAACTACCTGCACGAGTTCGAGAACCACTTCTCCTACAGGATTGGCTTCAAGAACTGGCGGCAGGCAACAGCAGGATCGCTGCAGTACGTGCGCAATGTGGAAACAGCGTCGGGCGAAATGGAGCCGCTGGATGTGCAAAACCTGGTAACGTCGGAGGCGTCGCTTGAGCTGCGTTGGGCACCAAACGAGCAGTTCTTCCAGGGTAAGCTGTATCGCACGCCGGTTGCCAACCGCTACCCGGTGTTTACCTTACGGGCAGCGGCCGGTATAAAAGACCTGTTCGATAGCGAGTATGAGTATCAGAAAGTTGCCCTGAACGTGTACAAGCGCTTTTACATGTCGCAGCTGGGCTATTCCGATGTGGTAACCGAAGGCGGTTATACTTTCGGGCAGGTACCTTTTCCGCTGCTGATGATTCACCGCGCCAACCAGACCTATTCGTACCAGTTGCAGTCCTACAACCTGATGAACTTCCTGGAGTTTGTCAGCGACCAGTACGCGAGCGTGCACATCGACCATACCTTCAACGGCTTTATCTTTAACAAAATACCGCTGCTCAAGAAAACGAAGCTACGGGAGTTTGTTACCTTTAAGGCGCTGTACGGCAAGGTTCGCAGCGAAAACATGCCGCAGGGCGACCCGGACCTGCTGCGTTTCCCGACGTTTGACGACGGGCGGCAGGCGACGTACACGCTGGAGAACAAGCCTTATATGGAAGCCAGCGTCGGCATCGGCAATATCTTTAACTTCTTTAGGGTAGACCTGGTGAAACGCCTGTCTTATCTGGACCACCCGAACGTTTCTGACATTGGTATTAGAGGAAGATTTAAGTTTGATTTTTAAATTCATAGCAGGTTAAGTATGGACAAAAATGCGCTTCGTGATGCCCTGCAGCAGGGTATATACAAGGTCATAAACCCCATGGTGCGGTTACTGATAAAGGTAGGCTTTACCCCTAACGCGGTAACTACCACTGGCCTGATCCTGAACATCGGGGTGGCTGCTATTTTTATAGTGGGCGGCGAAGTGAGCAACCGCGGCGAGCTCGAGTACGTGGGCTGGGCCGGGGGGCTGGTGCTGTTTGCGGGCCTGTTCGACATGCTGGACGGGCAGGTGGCCCGGCTGGGAAACATGGGCTCCACCTTCGGGGCCATGTACGACTCGGTGCTCGACCGCTACAGCGAGATGATTATGTTCATGGGCATCTGCTATTACCTGATTGCCCACCATTACCTGTTGAGTTCCCTTTTTGCCTTTATTGCTCTGATCGGCTCCATGATGGTGAGCTATACCAGGGCACGGGCCGAAGGCCTGGGAGTGGAGTGCAAGGGCGGCCTGATGCAGCGCCCGGAGAGGGTCGTGCTGATTGGGCTGTCGGCTATTGCTTGCGGTATCACCTACTCCTTTGTGGGTGCTGACTATAAAGTATACGTGGAGGGCATTCCGTTCCATGTGTTCGAAACCATGTCAGTGTTTACCCTGCCGATCACCGTGATGGCCGTACTGACAAACATCACTGCCGTTAACAGGCTGATGGATGCGAAGAAGGCGATGCAGCAGAAGGAGATGAAAACCGCATAAGTATAAAGCAGAACGTGAGACGCATATTTTTTATAGTGCTTGTAGCACTACTTTACACCAGCCTGGGGAGTGCACAGGCCGGTATGCTGCCGGGGGGGAAGCCAGCGGCTGCCCCTGATACGCTGCCTGTACCGAAGAACGTGAAGGACATGAAGTTTTTCGTGCAGCGTGACCCGAACAGCAACACCGTAGTTTATGAGCTGAACAAGACGGCGCAGGGCTCTCTCGACGAAAAAGACCCGATCCACCCATTCTGGATCAGGTATGCTGAAGACGGTGCGCAAAAGGAGCTGAACTATATCCAACGCAAATTTGCCTACGGCCTCAACACCAAGAAAACGGGTACAGATTCTTACGAGCTCCGGTTCGTTTGCTACTCCAAGCTTGTGCTACGCCTGCGCAAAGGTCCGGATAGCAAGTACAATGTGTACACCACCATCAACCAGAAAGAGGCTATTCTGGACCGTGTGTTTGTCCGCATAGAAGGCGGTACATTCTGGGTGCCCAATGTGCTGTATGTAGAGCTGAAAGGCAGGGACGCCGTAACCGGTAAAGCCTTGGCAGGACGTTTTAAACCGTAATCTTTTATGAAAAAGCAGTTTGTATCGAATTCGCAGGGGTCGGTAAGGATGTTTAAGTATGACTGGATGGAGGCTCTGTCCAAAGTACATTACACGGTTCCGCTGTACATTTATATACCCGTTATACTTTTCCTGAGCTGGCAGGCCCTGTTTGTGGCGCAACTGAGCCTGCTGGGTTTTCTGGGCTACGCCGCGCTGGGCCTGTTTATCTGGACGCTGACGGAGTACGTGCTGCATCGTTTTGTATTCCATTTTGTGCCGAAGGCGAAGTGGGCTTTGCGCCTGCACTTTATCTTCCACGGTGTGCACCACGACTACCCGAACGATGCGAAGAGGCTGGTGATGCCGCCTTCCGCCAGCATTCCGATGGCCACTATCCTGTACCTGTTGTTCTCGCTTGTGCTGTCTGGAGGTCCGCTGTACGCGTTTTTTGCCGCCTTCCTGACGGGCTATCTGTTTTACGACATCTTCCACTACGCCCTGCACCACTTTAACTTTAAAGGCTCCTTCTGGAAGAAACTGAAGAAGCACCACATGCTGCACCACTACGCCGATCCAAGCAAAGGCTACGGGGTAAGCTCCTCGTTGTGGGACAAAATTTTTAGATCCGATTTTGACAAAAAGTAATATGAGTGTAACGGCTACGGCGGCAGGGGAGAAGAAAGGCATTACCCGAAAGGCTGTGTTGGTGCTGGCGGCGCTATCCGTTGGGTACCTGCTGTTGTCTTACCTGCTGGTTGGTTTCAAAACGGACCAGCTGGTGTTGGTGGGGCTCGTAAACCTGCTGTACTTCCTTACGCCCATCACGCGGAAGTTTATTACGGGTTTCTCCATTTTTATCGTGTTCTGGATCCTATATGATTACATGAAGGCTTTCCCGAACTACTGGTTTAACCCGGTGCACATCGAGAGCCTGTACATGGCGGAGAAAGCATGGTTTGGTGTGGAGAGCGGCGGGGCTATACTTACGCCAAATGAATTCTGGCTGCAGCACAGCCACCCGTTCCTGGATGTGATGAGCGGGGCCTTTTACCTGACCTGGATTCCGGTGCCGATTGGCTTTGCCTTCTTCTGGTTTTTCAGAAACAGGAGGCAGTTTATTTATTTTCTGCTGACCTTTTTGCTGGTAAACCTACTGGGCTTTGTCGTGTATTACCTTTACCCGGCGGCCCCTCCTTGGTACGTACAGCTGCACGGGTTTGATTTTATCGCCAAAACCCCTGGCAATACAGCAGGTTTATCCCGGTTCGACGGTTTTTTCGGTATTACCATTTTTAACGCCCTCTATGCGAAAGGCTCCAACGTGTTCGCGGCCATGCCGTCCCTGCACTCGGCCTATCCGCTGATCGTGCTTTACTATGCCCTGAGAAACAACTTAAGTATAGCTGCGAAGGTTGTCTTTGGGATTGTTACAGTAGGTATCTGGTTTGCGGCCGTTTATACTTCGCACCACTATGTGCTGGATGTATTGGCAGGCATTACCTGCGCCACCACAGGTATCCTGCTTTTCAACTGGCTGATCAATCAGGATACGGCCCTAAGCCGGGCAGTAGAAAGGCTGGTCGCGGCTGTGCGATAGCAGGGGGAGCTAAGGCAGCTTCACAAACTTCATCTTAAACGCAAGAGTAATGGTACTTTCTGTACCGCCTGGCCCTCTTTCTGAGCGGGTGCGTTTGTCTCTCCAGATTTCGACTATAATCCTTTTATGGTCTGGTCGTTCTGGTTTTCTGTTTCACCAAAATACTTTAACTCATGAGAAAGATTCATATACTTCTCCTGTTTCCTGTGTTGCTCCTGACTGCCTGTGAGGACTTGTTTGAGTACCACCCGAACCAAATACGTCTGCGGGAAAGCGAAAAGAACCTGACCAAGCGGAACATCAGCCGCATTCAGCAGCAGACGCCCGGCGATACCCTCCGGCTTATTGTGATGGGGGATACGCAACGCTTTTATGATGATGCGGAAGACTTTGTAAAGGCGGCCAGCGCGATGGAGGGGGTTGACTTTGTGGTGCACCAGGGGGATATTTCCGACTTTGGGCTCGCCAAAGAGTTCAGGTGGGTGCATGACATTTTGAAAAGGCTCCCTGTGCCTTACCTGACCGTGATCGGAAACCACGACATGATGTCTAACGGCAGGGACGTTTACCAGCAGATGTACGGCGACCTGAACTATGCTTTTGTGTACGGAAAGGTAAAGTTCATCTTCATCGATACAAATGGCCGCGAGTACCGCTTTAACGGCAAAGTACCCGATGTTGGCTGGCTGCAACAGCAACTTACACCCACACCTGAGGATACCTGGGAGCAGGCGGTCATCTTCTCGCACATGTCACCGTTCGGCAGTGACTATGACGGCAAATTGCGTCTTCCGCTCCAGCAGGCACTCGAGCAAAGCGGGCGCGTGCAGTTGAGCCTCCACGGCCATGAGCACAACTGGGAGTTCTATCAACCGGAAGAAGGCAACATCACTTATCAAATCACGACCTCTATGAACAACAGGGGTTTCTCCTACATTAAAATCTGGTCAGATGGGTTCAAAATTCAACGGATGCATTACTAAGGTGAGAGCGGCTTTTATACTACTAGCAACCGTGCTACTGCTACAGGTGCCGGGCAAGGTTCACGGTCAAGAGGTGGAGCGCTCGCCCTACTACCTCAAAACACAGTTTGCCGGCGACATCGGTTTGGTTGCTGTTGGCTTTGGCAGGGAGCATTTGCAGGAGAAGCTGGAAACAGATCTCTTTTTGGGCTATCTCCCTGCAAGTGTTGGCGGTGAGCAGATCCTTACGGCAGCCTTGAAAGCGACGTATATTCCGTTTCAGGACATTCCGCTGGCGATGCTCGACTGGCAGCCCTTCAGAACCGGCCTGCAACTTGGCTATACGTTCGGTGACGACTACTTCGGTATTGAGCCCCGCGACCAGTACCCCAAGGGCTACTATGGCTTCTCCACGGCCTTGCACCTGTACTACTTTATGGGAGGCGAGCTGGACCTGGCAAGGGTAGAGGGCCTGGAGAGGCTGGGGCTGTACTATGAAGTGGGCACCATAGGCAAATACCTTATTTCGTACCTTCAAAACCCCGGCTATTTAGGACCGGGCAAAATTTTCCACCTGGCTTTGGGTGTAAAAGTATCTTTGTAAAAAACTGACACATGAGCATAGGTAAAAGTGAACCCTTAGAGTATGAGCGGGCCATGCAAGCGCTGCTGCAGCGCAGCACCGGAAAGTATAAAGCCTTTCTGTACGACTGCGATGGCACGCTGGCAGATAACATGCAGGCGCATAAAGACACCTATGTCAAAATAGCCGCCGGCAGTGGCGTGGTGCTCGACCCTGCCATTGTAGATGAGTTTGCCGGGCTGCCCATCCCTGCGGTGGTGGAGCAGATAAATGCCAGGTACGGCAGTAACTTTGATCCTATAGAATTTGAGCGGCTAAAGTCGGAGCTGTTCTACGAGGAGTTTATTGAGCAGACAAAGCCTGTGCAGTTTGTGGTGGACCACCTAATTGCACACGCCGGGAAAATAAAGATAGGTGTGGTGTCCGGAGGATCCAGGAAGATGATAGAGAAAACGCTGCAGGTGCTGCGGGTGGACAGCTTGGTGGAAGTGCTGGTTTGTGCCGGTGAAACACTTAATGGAAAGCCTTATCCCGATCCGTTTCTGTTGGCTGCCGAAAAGCTGGGCGTCAGTCCAGAAGCTTGTCTTGTTTTCGAAGACGGAGACCCTGGTGTAAAAGCCGCCGAAGCCGCAGGCATGAAATGGGTCAGGGTTGACAAAATAGCAGAGAAGACCTTGCTAGATTAAGGACTGTACTAATGTAAGCGCTAATTAAACAACACGAATACAGAGAGTAGCCAAGCATCTGGCAGTCATAAAGCTTAGAGGTTTTAAATTAAATTTTGATAATTCAAGTCATCTATCCTTACTGGAAACAGTGCTAAGTCTGTCTCTCATGTGGAAAAGGAACGATAATCAGGAAAAGCAATTGCTAGGGGGAAACTTCACAAGTCTGCTATTTCCAACCTCATCCCTCTTATCTAACATACGGTAAATTATTTATGAATAACATCCCTATATATAAATTGTCTTATAATTATCCTTATG
>NZ_JBHTLD010000028.1:0-28438 GCF_042678745.1 Pontibacter rugosus
TGCTTTTGCAACTGCTCTACCGGAAGGTAAAATGCCCCCTGACCCTGCGCCTGATCCGTAAGTGGCTCCGGGCTCCCATCCTCATCAAAGGGAGACTCGCCAAGCGACGGAAAGGCGTTCCGCAGGGAAGTCCGCTCTCGCCGCTGCTCTCCAACATCCTGCTCCACGAGCTGGACAAGGAGCTGGAAAGGCGGGAGCTGCGCTATGTCCGCTATGCCGACGACTTCAGTGTCTACACAAACAGTGAAGATGCTGCCCGAAAGGTAGGTAATGCTGTATTCCTGTTCCTGTGGAACAAGCTAAGGCTGCCCGTCAACAGGGAGAAGTCGGGTATCAGGCGACCTGTGGATTTCCAAATGCTGGGCCACGCCTTTGTGCCCACCTACAGGAAAGGCGACAAGGGCCGCTATCAGCTGGTGGTGGCCAAGAAAGGGTGGGACAGGCTCAAGCAGAAGCTGAAGGCCATCACCCGCAAGACCACCCCCTGCTCGTTTGACGAGCGTGTCCAGGAACTGAAAAAGGCCCAAAGGGGCTGGGTGCACTACTTCCGCATGGCCAGTATACAGGGCAAGCTAAAAGAAGTGGACAGCTGGATACGAAATCGGCTCCGGCACTGCATCTGGCACGACTGGAAACGACCGGAACGGAAAAGGAAGAACCTGATCCGGCTGGGTGTCCCGAAGGGCCAGGCTTATGCCTGGAGCAGAACCAGGAAAGGAGGGTGGGCGGTGGCTCAAAGCCCGATGCTGATCACAACGGTAACGGTGAAACGGCTGGCCCGGAGGGGGTATGAATCAATGCTCGGTTACTACAGGAAAGTAGCTCCACAACTTAACGAACCGCTGTATGCGAGACCCGCTTGTACAGTGGTGTGAGAGGCGCACCTCGTCAGCTAACGCTGGCGGGGCCGTCTACTCGATTAGCAAATTTAATTTTAATCACAGTCTTCGTCATCACCACATCCGATGTAAACACACTCAATTACTGGTTTTTCTACCAATTCTATTTTCCCCTGTTTATGGTTAAGCCGATACGCTTTCAAAATCTTTGGTTTATCTCCAGAATATCTATCTACTATTGTAAAGAAAGTAAATTTCGAATCTTTACACATTGTATTCAAACTGTAGTTCATCTGATTTTCATTCCAGTTTGAGATTGATAAGGCATCTTTAACTTTCCAATTTGGTCGTGGATTCATTGTCGAAGTCTCAACAGTTTCTTCTAAAATAAGATAGTATTTAGTTGAGTCTGTCTTGTCTGCGAAGATTCCATATCCATAGGCATATCCTTCTCTAAAGGGTTGTTCTTCTTGTATCAAGGTTCCTGTTACTGTGGTTAGATTAGTAAGGGAATCAACATAAGAGTTTATAAGTTCTTTAGCTTCGCTAATGAGGAACTGTTCAGAATGAGAGTCAGAGGCTATCGATGGATGTTCGTTTACTATTTCTTCTATTTTAGATTCAGCACTTGTACAACTTTGAAGCATCACAATTGACATAGCTATAAGGAACATCCACTTCTTCATAATACTTATATTTGCTAACTACTGTATATAAGGAGCTGTTCCGGTTATTGGCCCTTTAGTTGGAGTGCTTAGAGCTTTTTGAAACTTGCTTCTGCTTTAGCTTAGGCGCTACTGCTCTCTCCTTTGATATCTCTATCCAATATACCATATATATGCATATCATCTAGAAAAATGTATAAAACGTACATTTTTCTAGAGAAAGAGAAAGTTGCCCTATGATCGTATGGACAGGAGAGAAGGTATAAACTGTAGCTTGATGCCTGGTCAGGTGAGTTATGAAGCGTTTGTACACGTTTATATGCGTATAAATAACAGCTTTGGCTTATTATCTGAGGCAAATAATTACGAAGGCCTGCCGCAGTAATGTGTCAGGCCTTCGTAGTTTTAGATTAAGCTTTGTACAGGTGCTTAGTCAGCTGAAACACTCTCTAACTGCTCTAGGTCCTCTTTGCTCAGATTGGTTTGCATGGCTTCGGTAAAAGCCTGAATGTGCTTAGGTTTGGTACCACTGGCAATAGGAGCGGTAACCAAAGGGCTGTTAATGAGCCAGGCTAAGGCTATACTTGCCTGCGATACATGATGCTTAGCGGCCAGTTCATCAAGGGCGGCAAGTATTCGCTTGCCTCTGTCATCCAGGTATTTCTTTATGCCGCCTCCGCGTGTGCTTTTATCCAGATCTTCTTCGCTGCGGTACTTGCCGCTCAGGAAGCCGCTCGCCAGCGAAAAGTATGTGATCACACCCAGGCCTTCTTCTTTACAAATGGCGGCAACGCCTTGTTCATAGCCCTCCCGATCGTAGAGGTTGTACTCTGGCTGGAACACCTCGTAGCGGGGCAGCCCCTGTTTTTTACTGGCCTCTAAAGATGCTTTCAAGCGTTCCGGTGATAGGTTAGAGGCTCCGATATACTTTACCTTACCCGCTTCTATCAGCTTCTGATAGGCACCTAGCGTTTCTTCTACTGGTGTTTTATCGTCGTCCCAATGGGTTAAGTATAAGTCAATGTGGTCGGTCTGTAGCCTGCGCAGCGAGTCATCCGCTGCTTTGAGGATGTGCTTCTCCGAGATGTCTTTTTGGCCCTGGCCCATATCAGAGCCTACCTTGGTGATGATGTTGATGCTATCGCGGTTGCCGCGCTCCTTCATCCACTTCCCAATAATGGATTCAGACTCTCCGCCTTCGTTACCCGCTGCCCAGCGAGAGTATACATCAGCTGTATCCAGTGTATTTATTCCGGCATCAGATACTTTATCCAGAATGCCAAATGACTCTTTTTCATCAAGTGTCCAGCCAAATACGTTTCCACCCATCACAATAGGTGCGGTATAGAGGTCTGTGTTTCCTAGCTTTCTTTTTTCCATGTTTTAAATGTTAAAGTTAGTGTCGGTATTTATAACAGGTACTTAGGCCTTATAGTTGGAGCTAATTGATCAATTTGTATGTACATCCTGCCTGATTATGATTTCTTACTGTAGTGTACGCTCCATATATGTATAGCTCAAAAAAAGAGGCCCAATAACTTTACGTTGCCGGACCTCTTCAAGCATGATTAGCAAATTGCTATTACAGTATAATCTTGCAGGTTGCTGTAAGGTTCGCGCTTCTGATATGCACAAGGTGCAGCCCCTTTCTGCTCGTAGTCAGGTTGAGTTCTTTAGGATTGTTTAACTGCCTTACCTGTTCCTCATAAATCAGTTTACCTGTCATGTCGGTAATCGTAACCAGAGCATCTAACGGAGTGGTAGACTCAATGTACATTTTTCCGTAGTTAGGATTAGGGTAGATTACAATGCTTCCGGGGCTAAACGTATCTCTTAAACTAGTAACCGTATTTGTGTAGGGCTCTGATAAATCTGAAATACAGCCCTTATCTATTATTATTTGCACTGTATAAGTACCTGGTTCCGCCTCTGGAATACTTTGAGATGTATGCTCAAGTAGTTTCCCATCTTTCATCCACACAAACGCTGCTCCTTCTGCATCAGCAATCAAACGATTATCTTCACGAACTACAGTTGGTGTAGCTGGCTTATCAAGTATAGTAACTGACACCGCAGGCGAGCTAAGTATGCATCCCGCCCTTGTGACATAAGTATAGCTGTAGTTTCCGGAGGAGCTTGCGGTTATGTGTGCTCCTGATGCGCAGGTATCTTTTCCTCATTCAGGTACCATTCCACGTCACTGTAGTCAGAAGAAGAGGTTTGTAGTACAACAGTTCCTCCTTCGCATACAGTAGTCTCACCCTTGGAAACAACCTGTAGCATGTTATCAGTTGAAACAACTATGTCATCTAGCCTTAGCTCGGCCCGGCTTCCGTCAATGTTGGTAGATACCTGGTAATACTTCCAGATGATTTATACGAGCGGTTGGTTGGCGGCATCTGCTGGCAGTACTACGTTTTCAAATCGCTGGCTATGGCCTTTTTCAGGATGACGTTGATGAAGGGGCTCTGGAGGAGGGGCAACTTAAGCATTCATTAGTTTTTGTCAGTAAGTGATAGGAGGGAATTAGTGATGTCTTTTGCGCATAGTTTAAAACAATGTATAAAAAAGCGGCTGTCACTCCCTGTAAAACAAAAAAAACGCCTGCCACAGTAATGTGGCAGGCGTTTTTATAAGTATGGCTAATGTTGGGTATACCTAGTCAGCTCTAGACATACGGTTACGCTCGTTCTCGTCGAGGTAAATCTTACGCATGCGAATGCTCTTAGGCGTTACTTCCAGCAATTCATCTTTTTGGATGTACTCCATGGCTTCTTCCAGAGAGAAGTTCTTGGCAGGAGCGATTTTCACGTTGTTATCAGAACCGGAAGCACGCATGTTCGTCAGCTTCTTACCTTTCTGGATGTTCACCGTGATATCGTTCTGGCGGCTGTGCTCACCAATAACCTGGCCCATGTATACTTCTACACCTGGATCAACGAAGAAGAAACCACGGTCCTGCAGCTTATCAATAGAGTAGGCAGTACCTGCGCCTGTCTCCATAGAGATAATAGAACCGTTGTTACGGCCAGGGATGTTGCCTTTAAACGGCTCGTAACGGCTGAAGCGGTGGTTCATGATTGCCTCACCAGCAGTAGCTGTCAGAACGTTGTTACGAAGACCGATCAAACCACGCGCAGGAATATTAAACTCCAGGTGCTGTAGGTCGCCCTTTGGCTCCATAATGGTCAACTCGCCTTTACGCTGCGTTACCAGTTCAATTACCTTACCGGCAGTTTCTTCTGGCACGTCTACAACCATGTGCTCGATTGGCTCGCAACGAACACCGTCGATTTCTTTGAAAATAACCTGAGGCTGGCCAACCTGTAGCTCGTAACCCTCACGGCGCATTGTTTCAATAAGTACAGACAAGTGAAGGATACCACGTCCGAATACCAGGAAGGTATCCTCACGGTCGGTTTCCTGTACACGCAGGGCAAGGTTCTTCTCAGTTTCTTTGAACAGGCGGTCACGCAGGTGGCGTGATGTCACGAACTTACCTTCTTTACCGAAGAAAGGAGAGTTGTTGATCGTGAACAGCATGTTCATGGTTGGCTCGTCAATAGAGATACGTGCCAATGGCTCCGGGTTTTCCGCATCAGCAATGGTGTCGCCAATGTCAAAACCTTCGATGCCTGTTACAGCGCAAATCTCGCCTGCTGATACTTCAGCAACACTCTTTCTGCCAAGGCCCTCAAAAATCTGGATCTCGCCGATTTTACCTTTTTTGATGCTGCCATCTGCTTTGCACAAGCTGATCGGCATACCTTCTTTCAATGTTCCACGGTGAACACGGCCAATGGCGATACGTCCAACAAACGAAGAATAGTCAAGAGAGGTGATCTGCATTTGCGGTGTTCCTTCACGGAACGGGGCAGCAGGAATCACATCAATAATAGCATCCAGCAGTGGCGTGATGTTATCAGTTGGCTGCTGCCAATCAGTGCTCATCCAACCGTTTTTAGAAGAACCGTAAAGCGTTACGAAGTCAAGCTGATCTTCAGAAGCATCCAGGTTAAACATCAGGTCAAATACCTGCTCGTGTACCTCGTCTGGGCGGCAGTTCTCTTTGTCTACTTTGTTTACAACTACAATCGGCTTCAGGCCAAGCTGTATGGCTTTCCCTAGCACGAAGCGAGTCTGCGGCATGGCACCTTCAAAGGCATCTACCAATAGTAGTACACCGTCAGCCATTTTAAGCACGCGCTCTACCTCACCACCGAAGTCGGCGTGACCAGGTGTGTCGATGATGTTGATCTTAACATCTTTGTAACGAACCGACACGTTTTTAGAAACGATCGTGATACCTCGCTCGCGCTCCAGGTCATTGTTGTCCAAAATGAGGTCATCAAAGTGCTGGTGATCTGCGAACAGCTTAGAAGCATGAATGATCTTATCCACGAGGGTTGTCTTGCCGTGGTCAACGTGTGCGATAATCGCAATATTCCGAATATTTTGCATTGAATTGAGTTTTCGAGCCGCAAAAGTACTAAAAAGCCTTCACAGTTATACTAGTTCGCTCGAAATAAACAGGTTAGGATACTATTAATTTATTATTAACCAAGCCGATGCATGGTTATAGGGTGAACATTAAGGAAGTAAAGTTTGTTCATTCAGTACAACAAATTTGGCCTGACAGCAAAGCCAGGCTGCTTTTTACCACGTAAGTATACCTATGAAAGTACTATATGCAATGATATTAACAGGCCTTATGGGCTTAACGAGTTGTGCACAGCAGGAAGCCTCGACAGAGCTAAGTTTAACGACCGCAGCAGCCGGAGATGCCCCTTTGGAGGAGGCAACATTGGAAGAATTGAACAATGCAGCCCTGCAAGACACTGTTGTGAAGACCGAACAGGAGTGGCGCAAAGCGTTAACACCTGAGCAATATTACGTGCTGCGGGAGGAAGGCACAGAGCGTGCTTTTGACAACGCATATGACAGCAACAAAAAGAGAGGTATTTATGCCTGTGCCGCTTGTGGTAATCCTATGTTCAGTTCTAAAACCAAATTTGATTCAGGTACGGGCTGGCCAAGTTTTTACGCGCCTATTTCTGAAAAGCAGGTAAAAGAAGTACAGGACCGCGCTTTAGGAGTACTTAGAACTGAAGTAGAATGTGCCCGTTGTGGTTCGCATATCGGCCACGTTTTCCCGGATGGGCCAAAACCTACTGGTCTTCGTTACTGCTTAAATTCTGTAGCTCTTAACTTCAAAGCCAAATAACCCGGATTAGCGTTCTCTGCTGTATCTTTGCAGCAGCAGGCGGGGTAGCTTGCCTGCCCAACTTCACATCTATACTTAAGCCGCAGCAGAGTATTTATACTTCCTGAAGCGGCTACTACTTTACACCATGAACATAAGAATAGAAGCCTTACAGCAGGCTTTGCGCGACCATCGGCAGCGGCTGCTGAAACACAATGTGTACCAATCACTCGAAACGCTGGATGATTTAAAGCTCTTTATGGAGCACCATGTTTTTGCCGTTTGGGATTTCATGAGCTTGCTCAAAGCCTTGCAGCGCGACTTGACCTGCGTTACCCTGCCCTGGGTGCCTAAAGGAAGCCCTACTACCCGCCGGCTGATAAATGAAATAGTGCTGGAAGAGGAGACGGATGTAGACCAGCAGGGGCTGCCCATAAGCCACTTTGAGTTATACTTGCGTGCCATGGCCGAGGTAGGTGCCGATACAGCCGGCATTGAGCAGATGCAGACAAGTATAAGCGAGGGCAAAAGCGTGAATGCCGCCCTGGATCAACTGCGTATCGAGCCGTCGGTGAAAGCATTTGTGCGCAATACCTTCCGCATCATTGAGTCGGGGCAGACGCACACGATTGCAGCAGCCTTCACCTTTGGCCGTGAAGACCTTATTCCGGACATGTTCCGCCACCTGATCGGCGATCTGAATAAACGTTTCCCCGGAAAGCTGGACACATTTATTTATTACCTCGACAGGCACGTGCAACTGGATGAAGAAGTACACACACCGCTTGCCTTACAGATGGTAGATGAGTTGTGTGGCGATGATGAAGAGAAGTGGCAGGAGGCGCTGGAAACTTCTAAAGCCTGTATTGAGCAACGCATAGAGCTCTGGAACGGCATCCGCAACCTGCTCCCCTCAGAAGCTTAAGTTTACCTGTTGCCTGCCAGCTCAAAACCGAAGTTAAACAGTCTGTAGCGTGGTGTACTGTTTAACAATTAAAAGCAGCTTGCCGTACGTTAGGTTTAAACCAAAAGAATTAAACTATGGCAGAGCTACATTCAGAAGCAGATAATATAGAAAACACCGCACAATGTATTATAAAAGCTTTTAAGCAATTTGACATACGCGGGGGTAATGTGCTACAATACCAGCAACTTTATCCTTATTTGCAGGAGCACTACCCGCATTATAAAGACGTGCAAAAAGAAGCGGAGCATCATCTCGCAAAGGAAGGGTACATTAACCCGGCACCTGATGGACTCATGCTGACACAGGTAGGGCACCAAATGGTATGGGGAGAGCGCTAACAGCACCCTTACAATACTGGAAATAACAAAAAGAGACACAGCTTCCTGTGTCTCTTTTTGGTTTAGAATACGCAGGGCATTGCTCCTGCAAAAGTATGCTCCTTTATGAAGGGCAGTTTAGGCTTTGGTCTAAGCACTAAGTATAAACCTACACAGAGGTCTGCTATTTCTAATTGTACTCGTATACTATAGTACGCGCTCAGAAGTATGAGCAAAGTATAATTTAGCGATACGTGAAGATGAATAAGTATAAATATTTTTTGATAGCTGTTTTAATGGCGGGAGTGGGTGCCTGTACTTCGCTTTCGGAAGGGCAGGCAAATATGCCGCCGCCTGCCCGCGTAAACGAGCGGGTAACATTGCGCAATAACTCTGCTGAAACGCTGCGCGAACAAATGGATGAGCAGGCTAGCGAAATAAACCGCAAGCGCAACATAGAGCAGTTTGACAGTAACGCCCCAGCCATGACACCCAATACGCTACGGCCAAGGCAGCTGCCTTATTCGCCGATAGACTCTACAAGGCATAACATTTATTGGCCGCTTTATCCTTTTGTGCAGCCGTTGCCAACCAGGCAATAAAACAGCATCGGCCTGAGCTTTTACTTTTAGCTCAGGCCGATGCTGTCTCTCAGTAGTTGTGCTTACTTCTTCTTTTTACGGTTTACCTCTTCCGCTTTTTGCTCATCGCTCAGGTGCAGCTCATCAGGCTCCAGGTTAACATAAACTTCGTTTTCAGGGGGCGTGTTTTCTGATTCTCTGTCTGCTTCTCGGGGCGATGGGTTTTCTGTTACCTTCTCAATGCTGTCGCGCTCGCCCAGGCTGTCGCCATCCCGCTTGGTTGTTCTTGCGCCATCTTTGTTCTTCATAGGTAAGTATAATTTAATTGTTTAAGTTATGATAATAGCCCTTGCCAGCACAAGGTGCGGCTTTTGCATTATCTTACGCAAAAGGTAAGTATGCAGCTATACTTCCTCTTACGGGATTCCTGTTACGTAGCGGTGCATTCCGCGCGGTATTTGTATATTTGTTTTTTTTAAGACGAGACATGACAACAACACCAAAACGCTATACTGTTACGGCAGCTTTGCCTTATGCCAACGGTCCGGTGCACATCGGGCACCTGGCAGGGGTATACTTGCCAGCCGATATCTACGTGCGCTACCTGCGCCTGCAAAACCGCGATGTGAAGTTTATCTGTGGATCTGATGAGCATGGGGTGCCTATCACCATCCGGGCTAAAAAAGAAGGGATCACACCGCAACAGGCCGTAGATAAATACCATGAACTGATAAAGAAGTCGTTCGAGGATTTTAATGTTTCCTTTGACATCTACGATCGTACTTCTTCAAAAATACATGCCGAAACTGCCGGTGATTTCTTTAAGAAGCTTTATAACGAAGGTAAATTTATAGAGCAGACCACACAGCAGTACTTCGACGAGAAAGCACAACAGTTCCTGGCCGACCGTTACATTGTAGGCACTTGCCCTAAGTGCGGTAACGAGAATGCCTACGGCGACCAGTGTGAAGCCTGTGGCACCTCGCTGAACGCGACAGACCTGATCAACCCAAAGAGCACCTTAAGCGGCGCTGTGCCGGTAATGCGTGAGACCAAGCACTGGTACCTGCCCCTGAACGAGTATGAGCCATGGCTACGCGAGTGGATTGTGGAAGGCCACAAAGGAGATTGGAAATCTAATGTGTACGGCCAGTGCAAAAGCTGGATAGACCAAGGCTTGCAACCGCGTGCCGTAACCCGCGACTTAGATTGGGGCGTGCCGGTGCCTGTTGAGGGTGCAGAGGGTAAGGTGCTGTACGTATGGTTTGATGCGCCTATCGGTTACATCTCGGCTACCAAAGCCCTGACGGATGATTGGGAAAAGTACTGGAAAGACGAAGAGAGCAAGTTGGTACACTTTATCGGCAAAGATAACATCGTGTTCCATTGCATCATCTTCCCGAGCATGCTGAAGGCCCATGGCGATTATATTCTACCTGATAATGTGCCTGCTAACGAGTTCCTGAACCTGGAAGGCGATAAGATTTCTACATCCCGCAACTGGGCCGTGTGGCTGCACGAGTACCTGCAGGACTTCCCGGGCAAGGCCGATGTACTGCGCTATGCCCTGGCTGCTAACATGCCCGAAACAAAAGATAACGACTTTACCTGGAAAGATTACCAGGCCCGCAACAATAATGAGTTGCTGGCTATACTTGGCAACTTCATTAACCGTGCGGTGGTGCTCACCCAGAAGTACTACGAAGGCGCTGTGCCTGCCCGTGGCGAGCTGACGGATTATGACAAAGAAGTGCTGGGTGTAATGGAAAATATCCCTTTCACAATTTCTACCTACATAGAACGATATCGTTTTAGAGATGCACTTAGCGAGTTAATGAATTTAGCACGCTTAGGCAATAAATATTTAGCTGATACAGAGCCTTGGAAGCTGATTAAAACAGATACCAGACGCGTGCAAACTATTATGAACATCGCGCTGCAAATATCTGCAAGTCTGAGCATTTTGATGGAGCCATTTCTTCCAGGATCCGCTAAAAAGCTTCGAAAAATGCTTCATCAAGATCATGTTGAATGGTCATATGCTCATTCTTGGGAACTGCTGCCAGCAGGCCACGTTATCGGTACGCCGGAGTTGCTGTTCGAGCGAGTAGAGGATACCGCTGTTGATGCGCAGGTGCAGAAACTGCTGGATACTAAAAAGGCTAACGAAGCAGCAAATGCCGTAGTAGCCCCTGCGAAAGAAGACATCACTTTTGATGACTTCACGAAGATAGATGTCCGCATTGGTACCATTATAGAGGCTGAGAAAGTAGCTAAAACCAAGAAGCTACTGAAGCTGAAAATAGACACCGGCCTTGACCAGCGCACCGTGGTAAGCGGCATTGCTGAATTCTTTAAACCGGAAGATATTATTGGCCAGCAGGTAAGTATACTCGTCAACCTTGCTCCACGTGAAATCAAAGGCATCACCAGCCAGGGCATGATCCTGATGGCGGAGAACGCCGATGGTTCACTGGCCTTCGTGCAGCCAAGCAAGGAGATCAAGAACGGTGGTACAGTAAGCTAGAAGTATAACTGTTTGTAAGTATAAACCCTCATCTGCATGTAAGCAGGTGAGGGTTTCTTGTTAGTAGTCTTTGCTCAAGAACCATCCCGAAATTTACTTTTAGCAACTGCTTTTATACATGGAGTCAACAAGCGACTCAGTGTTGCTAAGCCCTTGCTTCTGCAACCGCCAATGCCTTTTTGCTTTCTCTTTCCCGCTCCATATGCTGTACTACAAAGTATAAACCTGCTGCTGTGACCACAGACAAAGCTCCTGTGCACCACCAGAGTGTACCAAAGCCATACGTGGCAGCAATGGTAGTGCCCATGTAAGGAGCTATCACATGTGCGCCTGCGTAAGATATAGTATAGAGGCCCATATAAGCCCCTCTGTTGGCAGGGCCAGAACGCTCAACGGTGATTGTTGCCATAAAAGGCATTGCTAAAATCTCAGCTATACTTAGCAGCAGCATGGCCATGTATAGAATGTTCAGGTGCTGTGTCAGGTTCAGCAGCACAAAAGAAAGGCCCAACACTAAGGTGCCTCCCATAATCAACAAAGCCTTGCGTGCCCGCTCTCCTAACAAATAAACTACAATCATCTCGAGCAGAAACACTACAAAGCCATTCAAAGCCAGAAGGCCACCAATGCTGCTTTCCGGCAACGTATACACCTGGCGGTAGTAGAGGGGGAGTGTAGAGAGCAACTGGAAGAACATCATGGCAAAGCAGCAGCAAAGTATAGCAAAAAGTATAAAGTACTTGTCGCGGTACGGAGAGCGTTCTTTAGCAGGGGGAGCCGACAGGCTAGCTGTAGTGCTTGTGTGCAACTGGCGGCCCTGTTTGTTTCTGAAGTAGAAGAAGAAAAACAAGCCTGCCATGATACAGGTGGTGCCATCCGCTATAAAAAGCCATTGGTAAGACACTGCAGCCAGCAAACCACCAAGTGCCGGACCTATAGAGAAGCCCAGATTTATGGCCATGCGGTTTAGAGAAAACGCCCGCGTTACGTTCTCAGGGCGTGCATAAGAAGCGATAGAGGAGGAGTTGGCCGGGCGAAGTGTGTCGTTTACCAGGCTAAGTATAAAAACACCTGCAGCAAGCGCCTCAAACGATCTAAGCGTGAGTAACACAAAGTATAAACTGCCGCCTATGGTCAGGCTTAGAAACTGTACTTTAAAGTGCCCCACTTTATCGGTAAGCCAGCCTCCCAGGAAAGAACCGCAAACCGAGCCAAGGCCATAGGTGCTAAGTATAATGCCTGTCTCGTTCAACGTATAGCCTAGCACCTCGGTCAGGTACACACTCAGGAAAGGCGTAACCATTGCACCGCTGCGGTTGATCAACATCACCACAGACATCATCCAGGCAGGGTGGGAGAGCCCGCCGAAGGCATTGCGGTAGAGCAGCAGTATCTTTTTCATAGCTTCGTTCCAAGTTTATACTTCGGGTGTAGGATAACGCTGGCAAATAGAGACGCAAAGTATTGCATCTCTACATCAGTAGGTTCTCCGGGTTGTTCTTTTCAGCTTCCCATTTTGCAGGATTGTTGAAAATATACTGCCTGATGTTTTGGAGTTCTTTTTCGGAGCGAATTACCCGATCATAATACCGGCTTTGCCAGCCAAAATCAAGCTGATGCAGGGTGGCATACTTCTTCACCCCAGCCTTATATCCTCTTACAATAGAAGCCAAATTTTGAGACTGTGGCCCAAACTTATTTGGCTTCCACTCCTCATGCTCTAGTTTATTAATAAAAAGGATGCCATGCACATGATTAGGCATAACAACAAACATATCTAACTCTACAAATGGGAAATGCTTTGGGATATCCTGCCAGTATTGGTTAGCTATTCCGCCTATGTCCGAAAACCGTAGAGACGCAATATTTTGCGTCTTTTTTGCATAGAGCGATTCTGTCAGAGGTTCATCCGCTGATAGAGTAGACGCAATATTTTGCATCTCTACGGGAGGAATTTGTATGACATCGCCAAAAAAGCATGCCCTTTCCTTTGTACATATGGTTACAAAGTATAAGCCAGGGGCACCGTAATCCCAGTGGACTAGACGAGACGAAGAGATCCTATACTTTTTGTTATACCTTTCCATGCTGAAGCATACAAGAAGAGAGGCATTGCTATCCGTGTCTTTCTTACTTAGTATTATACTGGTTCATGGTGCGCTCCAGGCCAATTGTACCAAAAGCAATGGCAGAGTCAGCGGCTTTCTCTATCAGCGTTTGCAGTTCTGGTTGCTCGTCTTCGCTGAACTTGCTGAGCACGTAGTCTACTTGCTTGCCCTTCGAGTAATTATCACCCACGCCAAAGCGCAGACGAGGGTAATTCCCGTGGCCGAGCGTCTGCTCAATGTGCTTCAGTCCGTTATGCCCGCCAGGGCTGCCCTTAGCTCTTATGCGCAGTTTCCCAAAGCCAATGGAGATATCATCAGTTATGACCATCATCTGCTCTGGTGGCAGCTTCAGGCTGTTCAGGTAATGCCCCACGGCTTTGCCGCTCAGGTTCATGTAGGTGGTAGGCTTTACCAGTACAAAGATGCGGCCTTTGGTTTTTATTTCTGTTACAAAAGCATGTCGGCTTACTTCAAAATTGCCTTCATACTTCTTAGCCAGGTAGTCCAGCACCATAAAGCCAATGTTGTGACGGGTGTCTGCATATTCAGGGCCAATGTTTCCCAGGCCCACAATCAGGTATTTCATACTTGTATCATCAGTTGCGGCTTCTGGCGATAGCCCCAGCCACTGTTTTATATTTTGCAGCATATTTCAATAGACTTTAGATGCTAGACGTTAGATTTTAGACTTATTATTTGTCTGAATGTAATTTAAACTCAACTGAAGACTCAAGTCCCCTCATTTTATTGTCTGGGAGCTAATGTCTAACATCTAAAGCAAAAAATCCTGCCCCGCTTGTAGGCAGAACAGGATTTTGATGTATTCTGAGCTGTGGCTCAAATTACTTTTTGCCACGAGTTTCTTCGGCCTGTGCACTCTTAAGAGCACGCGGAATAGTTACTGTAGCGATTGGAGCGCTAGGGTTTGTCAGGATCTCGTAGTTCTCAGGTGTGATCTTCGATACCTTGATAGACTTACCAAGTTCCAGTTCAGAAATGTTAACATCTACGTAGTCAGGCAGGTTAGCAGGAAGTGCCTTCAGCTTGATAGTGCGCAGCTTTGTTACTAGTTTACCACCGGCCATTACACCTGGTGAGTTACCAATAAATCTAACTGGCACGTCTACCTTAACTGGCTTGTTATCGTTCAGCTCCAGGAAGTCAACGTGCAGCAGCATGTCGTTTACCGGGTGGAACTGAGACGCCTGCAACACAGCTCTGTAGTGTGTGCCTTCGATGTTCAGGTCTACCTCGTGTACTTCTGGTGTGTAGATAAGCTCACGGAAAAGGATAGCTGGGGCATAGAAATGAACTTGCTCCTGGCCACCGTAAAGTACGCCTGGTACAAAAGACTCATTACGCAGTTCTTTCGACTGCTGCTTGCCGAGATTTGCTCTTTTAAACCCTATAATCTCTAACGTTTTCATAATAATGTTTTTTTTAAAAATATATCGCTACAAAAGTATAGCCTTTTTTAGAAAATCGCTGCTTTTATCGTGGCTTAAGTTCCTTATGAACCAGTGCTACGGAAAGCGGGCAGCGTCATTAAATAAATAGTGAGCTGATCGATTCGTGTGTTACCACGTTATTGATTGCTCGGGCAAACAGGTCTGCAAAAGACAGCACCTTTATTTTAGAACTCTCCTGCTTCAGCGGGATGGTGTTTGATACAACAAGCTCTTCCAGTACAGAGTTCTCCAGGCGCTCATAAGCAGGGCCAGAAAGCACGGGGTGCGTAGCAATGGCACGTACTGTTTTCGCGCCTTTTTCTTTTAGCAGCTCAGCAGCTTTGGTGATGGTGCCGGCAGTATCTACCATGTCATCTACCAATACCACATCCATGCCTTCCACATCACCGATCACCTGCATTGAGGCGATCTCGTTGGCACGTTTGCGGTGTTTGTCGCAAACAACCATCTCGGCGCCAAAGTTCTTGGCAAAGGCTCTTGTTCTTACCACACCACCTACGTCAGGCGAAGCGAAGATCAGGTCAGCACCAAGGTTCAGGCTGCGCAGGTAAGGCACAAAAATCGCTGAACCATCCAGATGGTCTACCGGGATATCAAAGAATCCCTGTATCTGTCCTGCATGCAGGTCACAGGTCATCAGGCGGTCTGCACCGCAAGACTGTATGGCATTGGCTACTACCTTAGAGCCAATAGCCACGCGAGGCTTATCTTTCCTGTCCTGGCGGGCATAGCCATAGTAGGGCATTACCACGATCACTTTATGGGCCGAGGCACGCTTGGCGGCATCCACCAGCAGCATCAGTTCCATCAGGTTATCGGCCGGCGGAAACGTTGATAATACGATAAACACTTCTGCGCCACGAACTGACTCATTATAGTGTACACCAATCTCGCCGTCGCTAAAGCGGGAGATGGTAAGGTCGCCGAGTTTAGTGCCATAAGCGGCAGCTATTTTCTCGGCCAGGTAACGGGATTCTGAACCAGAGAATATTTTAACGTGTGGCATAACGGTGCTAAAAAACTAACGTGTTTGGGTTGTAGGTTTTTTGATTATGCTCGCAAAGCTACCAAAATTCTTGATGGCAGGCATTAAATATTTCTGATTTTTAACCAGTTACACAATTACCTTAAACAAAAAAAAGAACAACACTCAGTGGAGTGTTGTTCTTTTAAAGGTTGTCCGACCAGGGCTCGAACCTGGACTCTTCTGAACCAAAATCAGACGTGTTGCCAGTTACACCATCGGACAAGTTACCTCCCAGCTTAGGGTGGAAGCCCCGTTGCTGTTTGGTGATGCAAATATAGAGAGAGCTTTTTAAACTGCAAACATTCTGCGCAAAAAAAGTTAAAAAATTTAGTCTAAAATCTGCTCCAGCGCCGTGTCATAGTGTTTTTTGGCAACTGTAATGCCTCCAAAAAGCTCGCTATCAATGTGGCAATCGTGCGCTGTAACCGTTCCTAATTTAGTGAAATTCACGCCTTTATTTTGAATTGCCTGCTCAAAAGCTGCCTGTTTTTCTGCCGAAACAGAAACAACCACGCGGCTTTGGCTCTCGCCAAATAAAAATGCGTCTTTTCTGAAATTTTTATCTGTCTCTATATCGAAACCTAGCTCATTTGGCATGGCAGACTCCAGCAAAGCAATGTATAAACCACCGTCGGCCACATCATGAGCCGAGTTGATCAGCTTTTGTTCGATAACTTCTTTTACCGCTGCCTGTAGTTTCAGCTCCTCCTCCAGCTCAAAGTATGGAGCTGGTGATAGCTTTACTTTATGATAAGAATACACATACTCAGAAGAGGCAATGTCGTTCTGCGCGTCGCCCATCATGTAAATAGCATCGCCTGCGTTCTGGAAGGCTAATGTCATCTTGTTATCCTTGTTCTCCAGTATGCCCAGCATGCCAATAGTTGGCGTTGGGAATACTGGGCCTTCGTCAGACGACTGGTTATAGAAACTCACGTTACCACCTGTTACCGGTGTGCCCAGCGCCTCGCAGGCTTTGCTCATCCCTTTGATAGCGCCTACAAAGTGCCAGTATACTTCCGGTACGTATGGGTTGCCAAAGTTAAGGCAGTTGGTAATAGCTACAGGCTCTGCTCCAGAACATACAATGTTACGTGCCGCCTCAGCTACCGCAATAGCAGTTCCCTTTTCCGGATCGGCGTATACATAGCGGCTGTTGCAGTCTACGGTTACGGCAATCGATTTATCAGTTCCTTTTACTTTAACGATCGCTGCGTCTGATGGCGCGTTTGTCGTCATGGTGGCAGTGCCTACCATGGAATCGTACTGGCGGTATACCCAACGCTTAGAGGCGATGTTAGGGTGCGTGGTCAGGAAGTCGGCTACAGCCTGATAATCCTCCGGCTCCTGTACCTGTTCTATATTAAATTTCTTTGCTTCCTGGAAATAAGCAGGCTCACGGTACTCACGGTGATACACTGGCGCGCCACCACCCAATACCAGGTCTTCAGCTGGCACTTCGGCCGCTAGTTCGCCGTGCATGTAGTAGCGCAGTGTGCCGCCTTCTGTTACCACGCCAATCTGCTCGCAGTATAGGTCCCACTTATCACAGATATCATGTATAGTCTGTTCAGAGCCTTTCTTCATCACGATCAGCATGCGCTCCTGGCTTTCTGATAGCAGGATTTCGAATGGCACCATGTTCTTCTGGCGCATCGGTACTTTCTCCAGCCAAATGTCCATGCCATGCTCACCTTTGGCGCTCATTTCTGATGTGGAGCAGGTAATACCGGCAGCACCCATATCCTGCATGCCAATCACCTCACCCGATTGAATAATCTCCAGCGTCGCTTCCAGCAGCAGTTTCTCCTGGAAAGGGTCGCCTACCTGCACTGATGGCAGGTCGTTGGCAGAGTCTTCTGTGATGTCTTTGGATGCGAAGGCAGCGCCACCCATACCGTCTTTACCTGTGGCAGAACCTACAATAAACACGGGGTTGCCTACTCCATAAGAAGTGGCAGAAGCTGTTTCACCTACCTTCACAATTCCTGCCGAGAAAGCGTTTACCAGCGGATTTATGTTGTAGCACTCATCAAAGAAAAGTTCGCCTCCAACGGTTGGAATACCAAAAGCATTGCCATAGTCGCCGATGCCTTTTACCACACCTCTTAACAGGCGCTGCGTTTTCTCTGATTTTGGGTTGCCGAAGCGGAGCGAGTTAAGCTGGGCGATAGGGCGGGCACCCATTGTGAAGATATCACGGTTGATACCACCCACACCTGTTGCTGCACCCTGATAAGGCTCTATGGCAGACGGGTGATTGTGTGACTCTATTTTAAAGCTGCAGGCGTAGCCATCGCCAATATCTACGAGACCGGCATTTTCTTCGCCAGCTTTCGCCAGCATGCGGGGAGAGTCTTTAGGCAGTTTCTTTAACCAAACAATAGAGTTTTTATAGGAGCAGTGCTCCGACCACATCACAGAAAAAATACTTAGCTCAGTAAAGTTTGGTGTGCGTCCTAAGATTTGTTTGATGCGTTCAAATTCCTCTTCCAGAAGGCCAAGCTTCTGGGCTGTTTCTACTGTAGTGAGTTGTTGTTCCACGTTTGTCTGGCTTATATAACTGATTAACAAAAGTAGGAACTTATACTTTAACACAACAGCAGAACTTGCGCCTTTTTATAAACACGCCCTTGAGTTTCTCTATTTATACTATAAGTAGGACTTAAAAAGTATGATATTGCAACCTTGCCTGTTAATTTAAAATAGTCAGTTTTTTATATGTTAAAACTGTCACCCGCCAGAAGTTTATTCGTACAAAAATTTCGCAGTACATTTTACCTTAAACCTACCTATGGCAGTAACGAACCCTGACCTGATTGTCACAACCTGTGGCCGCTCTCTTGACCTGAGTGATACGGAACTCGTGATAGAGCGCTCCAACAGCCTTTTTAGCTACAACATACATAAACTGAAATCTGGGGAGTATGTGATAGCAGAGAAATTCTACGCCAACCCTTTCAATAACCGCTACATTCTGCTGAACGACGAGCAAATCGAGCTGCTGAAAAACCTTTAATGCTTTCTCGGTAAAAAATTGACTTTGAATAGTTTAAGTTATACCTTGATGGGGAACACTTACTATTTAGAGATTTGATAAACCTATACTTGATTTTGCTTAGCTTATGGACGGGTGCTGCAGAAGCTCCTGCAAGTATAGCCTTTGCCCCTGTTGCACTACCTGCAATCTCCAACCTGCATATACAGCAAACAGATACAGCGAAAGCAACGGCAGAAAAGACTACGCAGAAGAAACGCCGGCACAAAAAAGTAAACAAAGAGCGTGCACCTGCAGCAGCCAGGGTAACCATGAAGCGCAACGTTTCCAAAACCATCCTGTCAAAAAAAAGCAATGATGGCTATCAGGTGGAGGTGATCATCATGGACAGTGGATTACCCATAAGAAACCCAGACCAACTACAGCTAGTGGGCAGCAGTGGAGGAGCAACTGATAATGGCGCTTTAATTTTGTTCGATAACTTTGTTGTCCCTTTTGAAGGAAATATCAGGTTTAGATCGCCAAACAAGATGAGAACCGCTGTGTATGACCGTGTGGTTACTTTTCAGGTAAATGAACCGGGGCGCTGGGTGTTGCGCATTGATTTGTAAGTAAAGTATCCCTTTTATCCAAAAGCGAGGGCCTTGCGGAATGTATAAATCGTAAGGCCCTCGCTTTTGAGTTTTTGGGCAGCATCATATAAAGAAATGAGGTGAAACTTTTTAGATGCAGGCATGGAATTAAGAGTTTTATACATTAGTTTTGCAGCTTGAAATAACACCGTACAATAGTTAATCCATATAATTTAGTCAAATGGCGAATATTGGCAGAATTACCCAGGTTATCGGTCCAGTTGTGGACGTTAGCTTTGAGGGTGAAAACAATAAACTACCAAATATTTTGGATGCCCTTCAGGTGACGAAAGACAACGGCCAGGTTATCGTGCTGGAAGTGCAGAATCACCTTGGTGAAGATCGTGTACGTACCATTGCGATGGACTCTACAGAAGGTCTTTCTCGTGGTATCGAAGTGATTGATTTGGGTGGCCCAATCAAAATGCCGACAGGTGAGAGCATCAAAGGTCGTCTATTCAACGTGATCGGCGAAGCCATTGATGGTATTCCTCAGCCTGTGAGTACTGGTGGTTTGCCAATTCACAGAGCCGCTCCTCGTTTCGAGGACCTGGCTACATCTTCTGAGATCCTTTATACAGGTATCAAAGTAATCGACCTGATCGAGCCTTATGCAAAAGGTGGTAAAATCGGTCTTTTTGGTGGTGCCGGTGTAGGTAAAACTGTATTGATCCAGGAGTTGATCAACAACATTGCGAAGGCACACGGTGGTCTTTCTGTATTTGCAGGTGTTGGTGAGCGTACACGTGAGGGTAACGACTTACTTCGTGAAATGATCGAAGCTGGTATCGTACGTTACGGTCAGGAATTCCTGGATTCACTGGAGCACGGTGGCTGGGATCTTTCTAAAGTAGATTTAGAAGAACTGAAGGAGTCTAAAGCTACCTTCGTCTTCGGACAAATGAACGAGCCTCCTGGGGCGCGTGCACGTGTTGCACTTTCTGGTCTTACTATGGCGGAGTACTACCGCGACGGTGAGCCAGGTTCTAGCGATGCTGGCCGTGACATCCTGTTCTTCGTTGATAATATCTTCCGCTTTACGCAGGCAGGTTCAGAAGTGTCTGCACTTCTTGGCCGTATGCCATCTGCGGTAGGTTACCAGCCAACGCTGGCAACTGAAATGGGTGCCATGCAAGAGCGTATCACGTCTACAAAGCGTGGTTCCATTACATCTGTACAGGCTGTTTACGTACCTGCGGATGACTTAACTGACCCGGCTCCGGCAACAACGTTTGCCCACTTGGATGCTACAACGGTACTTTCTCGTAAAATCTCTGAGCTTGGTATCTACCCTGCGGTAGACCCTCTGGATTCTACATCGCGTATCCTTTCGCCAGATGTAGTAGGCGATGAGCACTACAACACGGCACAGCGCGTGAAGGAGATTCTGCAGCGTTACAAAGAACTTCAGGATATTATCGCCATCCTTGGTATGGACGAACTTTCTGACGAAGATAAGCTGGTAGTGCACAGAGCGCGCCGCGTGCAGCGTTTCCTGTCTCAGCCGTTCCACGTGGCAGAGCAGTTCACAGGCCTGAAAGGTGTGTTGGTTGATATCAAAGACACCATCAAAGGCTTCAACGAGATCATGGACGGCAAGTATGACCACCTTCCGGAATCAGCCTTCAACCTGGTAGGAACCATTGAAGACGCTGTTGCCAAAGGTGAGAAAATGATGGCCGAAGCAAAATAGGTTAAACAAGTCCTGAGTTCTGAGTTCTGAGTCTCGAGTTTTTCGGGAATAATTCAGAACTCAGGACTCGAGACTCAGAACTCATAGAAATGTATTTAGAAATAATCACACCTGATAAAAAGGTATATGCCGGTGAGGTAGAGTCAGCTAAGTTCCCGGGAGCCAATGGCTCTTTTGAGGTGCTTGACCTGCACGCCCCACTTATCAGTACGCTTGAAAAAGGAAGCATCCGTATCACTACAAATATGGGACAGGAGTTCTTTACAGTAGACGGTGGTGTGGTAGAAGTACTCAATAATAAAATTATTGTACTTGCTGAATCTGTGATTGAATAGCACCTTTTTCTAAAGTATAAACCAAGAACGCCTCCTGTACTATGTGCAGGAGGCGTTCTTGGTTTATCACCTGTTGCGTACAAAGCGGATATGCAGTTATCACATTTTTTTGATAAACTTCCTTGAAAGGCCTATCGCCTTCTTTCTTTTCAATTCTGGGGTAAATACATTATCAAAGAACAACTGGTGGGAAAGATTGTCTGCTTTTTCGACAGTTAAATTGACTAAAGCCAGATCAGCAGTATTTCTGTGCTTTAACAAGCTGCTATTCAGAGATGTAATATATTCCTTAGGGTTGAAGGTGGTAGTGGTAGGAGGAGCGTAAATCATCCAATAAATCTTACTTTCATCATCCATCCAAGTAGAAGCATAGTAAGTAGGCTGGTCTTTCAGAAACTGCACATCTAAGTTGTCGAACGAGCGGCTGTTTACCTTTAAGAAGGAGTCATCGATAAATGCCAGGTGGGTAGGTACTGAATCAGCTAAGCTATAGTACTCATATAGGTTAGAGGTAGCGTCAGTCCAGGTTGTAGCTAATTTGTACTGGTGGATCTGGCTTGTAGGGTATATAATATCAAATCTACCATGCAGTTCTGGAATGGAAGAGGAGTACAGCCACAGAAAATTGTTGTAATCATCAGCAATCGGATATCCAAATAAATTGACTCCTAACTTTTTAAGGTTAGGAGTAGTTTTGAAGAGTGATTTCTGTGCGCTGTTCATTTCTGTCAAATCTACAGAGGCATCATTGGATTGGACTTCTTTGATTTTGAAAAGTTGCCGCGATGGAATGACAAGGTAAGTGAAATTAGAAGAGTGCTTTTCGTATTCCTGCTCTATTGTACTGGATGCGTAATCATACATAGAACTCCCTGAACCAGAACCAAAGGAACTAGCAAAATAAGAGGTGCCATCCGGTATATAAGGGGTGTTTACATAGTTAAGCTTTGCACGCTCAGAAGAAGGAGAATTTGGTTGGTTTAAATATCTAAACCTGTCATTTGGCAACAGCTCCCAATTGTTCGGGCTAACCTGAAGGTATGAATACATTTCAATGATATCTGTTGACTTGTTATAACTAACGGTCGTAACAAGGAAGTGTTTTTCTAGTGTTCTGACTTTTAGCGTGTGCTCCCGAAAAGTTGAAACCAAGGTATCCAATAATACTTTGCCCCCCTGTTCAGAAACAATTAATTCAGCTTCTTCTATAGATGCATAAGAAGGCATTACCTTTAAGCTAAACTGAAAATCTGGTAGTGGCTGAGGTGCTTCTTTTACTGGGACTGGTTGTATCGGTATTGGCTGTGGTTGTTCTTTCTCTCCATCACAACCAAAAAATAAAATAGTAAAAACAAGTGTGAATAATAAGCTATGCTTCATAGGTGGTTTAATAAGAACTTCTATGGATGAACGGCATTTGCTAGAGGAAACTTTAATTGTGCTGTAGCAGCAGGCATACAGCTTTTTAGCATATAGCACAATCTACTTTCGCACCACCTAATCTACCATAAAATATATAACAAATTAAATAACTGTTGTAATAAATTTTACCAGGGTGCAAATCCCTTATCGGCGTTTGGTGAAGCCGGTTAGCAAGCCGCAAGCTGGTTCGTCGTGAGGCGTGCTTGAAGAAAGCGGGACTGCAAAAGCCAGTATTAACGAATACTCTCGAGCAAGCAGTGCTTGCATAGGAGGCAGGGAGTCGTGGGTGGGCAAGCGCATCTTTGCAAAGCCCCTGACCAACAAACGGCTTTGTGTAGATGCAGCAGGATTAGATGGAAGGATAAGTGTCTTACCTGGGGAGGTCTCCCGGTGTCGTGTACACAGGGAGAAGTCAGCAGAAGCCATAGTAGTCATTTGGAAACGAGCCGTAAGCGCTACGAAGGCCTCACAGGGTGACGAAGGGCTGAACGCTAGGTCGTCTTAAATCCGATAAGGAGGTTCAAACGTCTGAGTTTGCTAGCCTTATCCCAAACTAGGGCGAAGTCACGGCTGGTGTAAAGAGCGGCTGTGCTATGCCTAGTGAACCGCCGTATATGGGAATGAGCACGGAAGTGCGAAATTTCCGAGCAAAGCTCTCGTACGTACGGTGGTGTGAGAGGCGCACCCCGTCAGTTAACGCTGGTGGGGCAGTTTACTCATATCTTTACAGCAATAAGTTGAAGTACAATTAACAAAAATGCAGGCTTATGTGGCAGTGCAACGGAAACTGCTGATTCTCATCTGGGCACTGTGGCGGAAGGATGAAGCATACAACCCGAGGTTCGGGCAGGAAGAAAACAAAGCTTCCGGTAATGAGGAGCCTAAGCCTCTCTTATCGCTTGGCTCCGGAGGAGGCAAAAAACAAGTAGCCCCGGCTATTGCCGGGGCTACACAAGATGAACTTCCGTGTAACGAATCGCCTGAAGCTCTCTTTTCGCTTTTGTCAAGTTAATAAAACAATCCTATACTTTCACTTGCTTTTTAAGACAGTACCTCGATTGGGCGGAGTTATTTTATATATCTAATGTAAGGAAATAAGCCTGATTCTTTTCCCTGTCGTGCCACAAGTACCAGTGAATATTTTTCTCTATTTTTAATACTGGCTCCAGTTTATCAATTCTTTCAGTATTCCACCAAGTATAAGGTAAATCGAAGCCTATAACAGACGAACGGTTCGCTGTATCTTTCTGTAGCTCCAATTCTTTTATGATTCGCTCAACTGTTTGCTCATTGCAGTTAAAGGAAAAATAGTAAGAAGCATCTACACCTAACTCATCAGCATAGGCATAAAGGTTTTTAACATCATCTGTAGGATAAAACCCGAAGAACTCCTTAAACCTTTTCTTGTTATAATCAGTGTCACCTACTTTGGATTCGTAAGTCGGGAAAAATCTATCAACTGTACTTTTAGCCTTTTCTTTTACTCTATAGCCTAAGCCTGATAACCTGTCGCAACTACTAAGAAAAAAGGCTACACCAATAAAGAGAAGAAGGGGTCTTTTCATTTTTTCTTAATTATTTATGCAGCATAACGTTACTCGTGTAGCAGATTGATGAAGCGTCAGCGAGCCGTACTGCTACACTTTGTTGGGCGGAGTAGTTCTTAACTTTGTTTCACAAAAGTTATTAAGTCTTCTTGCCCTTTGTAGCAGGCTTGTACAACTTAATAACTTCGGGTTTTAAATTTACTGGCTCACCTTTTTTGAGTATTTCCCCTACAAGGGACTCTATTTTCTTCATCCGTGACTCAGAGCAATGAATTTCTCCCTCAACCCAGTTATCCCAACCAAATAGCACTTCTTCTCCATCATTTTCCAATACTGCAAAATCGAAGTCAATTCCTGCATCGAATTCATCATACCTATAAGTCTCTACCCAGTTTGTGAACTTCAGTAGATTTATAATTCTATTCCACAGGTTTGTCTCGATATTGATTGCTGTTATCATTTCTATTTCGCCCAACCTTTAGATTAGCGGTTTATCATTTTTTTAATAGCTACACTTTCATATTACCAGGTATAGAGGTAACTTTTACCTATACCTGAAGAGCAGCCAGTGAACTACTCGCTAACAAGGCGAAATTCCTACAGTCCGAATCAGTCTGGCTGCTTTTACTTTTCATTGCAGGCGAGGAGTCATATAGATTTTCGGGACTTTGGGCCCATGATAAAGGTTTCGATTCGCAGCTTGCCTTAACTAATGCTAAAAGATATGGAAAAGCCAATGCAACCGCAAGCCTCCGCCTTTGTTCTGGGCATCGATGTATCCAAGGACAGCCTGGACGTGTGCCTGACCCGAAAGGAAGCAGGGGTGCCGCACCACCAGAAGTTCAACAACAACAGAGAGGGCTTTCAGCGGATGAAGGCCTGGATGAAGCAGCAGGGCTGCGAGGCGGGAAAGGATACCTTAGCCTGTATGGAGCACACGGGCATGTACACAAGGCAACTGGTGCACTACCTGCTGGCACGGGAAGTAAATGTGTGGCTGGAGAGCGCCCTGCAGATAAAGAGAAGCATCGGCATGGTCAGAGGAAAGGACGACAGGGTGGACGCGCAAAGGATCGCCCGCTACGCCCTTTTGCACCAGCAGGAGGCGCAGTGCCTCTCCCTCTCTGGCGTGACGCTGGAGCGGCTAAAGGACCTGCAGGCAAGCAGGGGCAGGCTCATCAAGGCCCTCAAGAGCATTAAGGGCACCATCAAAGAGCTGCTGCAGATAGACCCTGTGTCCGGAAAGACGCTGGAGCAGGTGAACAGGAAAGCCATCAAGGGCCTGGAGAAGAGCAAGGAGCAGGTGGAGGAGAAGATGCAGCAGTTCATCGCAAAGGACGGTGAGCTGAAGCGCAAGTACGACCTTCTCACCTCGGTGAAAGGCGTGGGAAAGGTATTGGCCATCTCCCTTCTGGTATACACCCAGGGATTCAGCAGGATGGAGGATGGGCGCAAACTGGCCTGCTACTGCGGGGTTGCCCCCTTTGAATACCGCAGCGGCACGAGCGTGATGGGCAAAACGGGCGTATCCAAATTCGCCAACAAAGAACTGAAGCAGGTGCTGCACATGGCCGCCCTGAGCAGTATCCGAAACAACGGGGAAATGAGGACCTACTTCGAGCGGAAGGTCGGGGAAGGCAAGAGCAAGATGAGCGTCTTAAACGCTGTCAGAAACAAGCTGCTACACCAGGCGGTGGCCGTTATAAAAAGAGGAACTCCCTATGAGGTGAGATTGAATAATTTTTAGAGCAAAGCGCTTGCTTTCATCATAGATTTCGGTCTGGTATAAACGACGCCGAAGGCCGTCGGCCGAGGTGATGTTTATACATTGTGTGTGCCCAGCATGGCACGAGTTATATTTCGAAAGGAATATACTCAGATTATCCAGAGGGTGCAAGTCCCTTATCGGCAAGTTGGTGAAGCCGATTAGCAAGCCGCAAGCTGGTTTACCGTGAGGCAGGCAGTGAAGGAAGCGGGACTGCAAACACCTGAACTGACGAACAGAAACTGCATAAGAGGCAGGGAGTCGTGGGTAAGCAAGCACATCTTTGCAAAGCCCCTGGCCAACAAACGGCTCTTTGTAGATGCAGCAGGGTTAGGTGGAAGGATAGGTGTCTTACCTGGGGAGGTCTCGTCCTGTCGTGTACAGGGGGAGAAGTCAGCAGCGGTCATAGTAGTCACCTGGAAACGAGCCGTAAGCACTGCGGAGGCCTCACAGGGTGATGAAGGACCAAACGTTAAGTTGCCCGAAATCCGATAAGGAGGTTCAAACGATAGAGTTTGCTAGCCTTATCCCAAACTAGGGCAAGGGCATGGTCGGTGTAAAGAGCGGCTGTGCTATCCTTAACGAACCGCCCTGTACGCGACCCGTACGCAGGGTGGTGGGAGAGCCTCACCGTGAGCAACTTTGCTCACGGCAGGCTACTCGATTGAGCTATGTAGTTCTTAATTTCTCTAAGTAGAACCGCCAAGACCTTGACATATCTACCTTTCGGCAGTTTTAACCACCACACCTGTTTTCCAGTCAGGATACTGCTCATCAAGCAGAAGAGTGTCTCTACTCGTAAGGCAATAAAGTGGCTCTTCCCGCTTAATGATTTCCCCCTCTGGACTGAACCTAATGTTCCTAATGCTATTCAGGTCTTCATTCTGGCTACAGGTTATCTGCTCTATCTTTCCATTTTCAAAAAACCTTACGGCTCTTCCATTGTCATAGAAAGCCATCGTATCACCATCTTCATAAAAGCCAATGGTAAATCCTATTGGTTTCCCGTCCTTGAGCTCCGAATCGTAGCTCTTATTTCCATTCTTGAAGTATCTAAGCATCCTACCATTTGGCTTACCATTTCGGTATTCAGCTACGATATGTAGCTTCCCATTATCATAATACTCTCTAGACACACCGTGCTCAACACCGTTTTCATAGTGAATCACTGTTTCCAACTCGCCATTAGGAAAATAGGACTTGGCAACTCCATTACGTGTGTCGCCTACCATTTCCACTTCTGACTTCAACGTTCCATCCTCAAAGTAGCTTTTCTCAACCCATGGCTTATCATTACTACAGCCCACAAAGGAGAGAAACAACAGTAGTCCGATTATGTATGATATTTTCTGTTTTAAATGAACCATAAAAAGATTTGGTAATTTCTATTAAGCTCAACGGTTAGTACAGGCTGCGAACGAGGCGTAGCCGAAGTATAGAGCCTGTGCAGGGTTAGCAAGGGATATTCTTTGGTATTCTACAGTTTTCCATCAAACCTACCTTCGGTAACACGAATGTCTTCACATCCAGTCTTGGATAGCGTAAATGAGAAATTCCCTGCTATTATGCCGTTCTCTAAATCAAGTTTAGTTACTTCAAGTGTGCCGCTGCGGGATACTTCTGGACCCTTGTCATAATCGCAGTATTCGTTATAGAACCTTACTCCGCTTATCTCAGCATTATCGAAAGTATAAACTCCTGCTTTATCAACTTGAGCCATAGCTATTATAAAATAATCGTATTCTGCAGGACTTTCTTTGGTTTTCCTGTAGGCTGCTATATTTAAAGTGCCACCTTTATAAGCAGGGTCGTAAATAACATTAAAATTTGACTGGAACGTACTGGGTCTGCCCTTTGGCAACCACACCTTACCATTGACCATAGCTCCGAAAGTGTTTTTGCCTTCCATAGTAGCTGCAGGAAGTTCTTCTCTGGGATTAGCGTCTTTCTTTTTACAGGATGAGAAGGAAATAAGGACAATCAGGATAAAGAGGGATAGAATTGGTGTTTTCATATTATAAGGGTTTTGTGGATGATTTTATTCTTTGCTAACGGTCTTGGCTATGCGGCTGCATTGCTGCCGTATAGGTGTGGTTGTGCGATGTTGTTCTTGATTGAGCCACTCTATTTACTACTTACTTTGGGAAATTCTTTTAGACAATTGTCTTTCTACCCCATAGTAATTTAAAATTATACATAGCGTAAATACTGCTACAAACATTAAATCTCCCTTCTTTAATCCATCAACTAAATAAATAACTAGAACGACTAAGGAAGAAAAAGTAATTCCAATTATTAATCTGGTGATGAATTTCCACGATGCATTTAATACAGTTTTAACAA
>NZ_JBHTLD010000029.1:0-28396 GCF_042678745.1 Pontibacter rugosus
ATAAAATTGTTATAGCTATGGGTAAGTTTTTTGTTGCCGTTATAATGGCCCTGGTGGTTTCAGCATCCACGTTTGCTTCAGCAAAAGCCACTACTACAGACAGTGCTGCTAAAGAATCTATTTTCTCATCTAAGCGTGGCGGCAACGCATTCAAAAAGAAAAAGACAAACAAGCATTATTACCGCATTGCCGCTAAGAATAAGCGAAAAGCACAATGGCACCGCCGCTCTCTGCTGCGCAGTCACATTGTTAGCAGATAATACTTTTGTCTGTAGCTAGCGTATAAGCGGCTATATGGCAACAGACAATACACATTATACGCGTACGCCCCGTACCGAAAAGTTGAAATGGGTAGAATACATGGTGCGCCTGATGGATAATCAGTTCACGCTGCCAGGTACTAACTTTCGCTTCGGGCTAGACCCTATCTTAGGCCTCATTCCTGTAGTTGGCGATCTTGCTTCTTTTGGCATGTCGGCCATGCTGGTTTTAACTATGGCACGACACGGGGCCAGCGGTAAAGTGGTTGCGTTGATGCTGGTAAACATTGCGCTGGATGCCCTGATCGGAAGTATCCCGCTGCTAGGTAACATCTTTGACTTTGCTTTCAAAGCGAATGAACGTAATATACGCCTGCTCCGTCGCCACTACGAAGAAGGGAAGTACCAAGGCAGCGGCAAAGGTATTTTTATCGGTGCCATTATAGGCCTTGTGGTGCTTTTCGGTTTGCTGCTATGGGGGCTGTGGGAACTGGCCGAATGGATATTTACCTGGCTGGCATCATACTTTTAACCGGCCCATGGCTTTGGCAACTTCAAGTGCCTTTCGTGCGCTTTCTTCTTTGTCTTTTATTTCCAGCATTATGTCCATGTCTAAGCCTTCGGTTTCGGCCATAAAGTCATGGAACAGCTGCTCGTGTATACTTGTCGTGTGTTTGCCTTTGCGTTCACCGATGGCCTGCGAGCTATAGTCCATCATCAGAATACCGTCACGGTCAGGTTGCCAGGTAGCGGCAGCGGTTTGTACTGCTTCGCGCATAGGCTCTCCGTTATTTACGCACTCATGGTGAAAGTTGTCGAAAATGATAGGCATACCCGTCAGTTCGTGCAGTTGCAGGCAGTCCTGCAGCGAGTAAGTGCGGTCGTCGTTTTCTACACAGAGCCTGGCTTTTACGGCATCAGGTAGCATGGTGTGGTATACTTCTGCAAAGCGCTGTATGGCCGATGGCTTATCGCCGTAGGCGCCGCCGCCATGAATTTGCAATTTAGCGGTAGTGTCCAGCTCCATCAAATCAAGTATGCTGCCCTGGTAAACTAATTCTGCTATACTGTTTCGTACGGTTTCTTCTTTAGGGGAATTAAGCACCACAAACTGATCCGGGTGCATAGAGATGCGGATATTATTGTTTTTGATGTAAGCACCCAGGCGGCGGAAGGTTAACTTAAAATGCTCCTGCCAGTTATACTTGTTTATCTCGTGTGAGGCGAAGGGAACAAGGTCAGATGAGAGGCGGAAGAAGTATAAGCCATGCTGCACATTATACTCCAGAATACGGCGCAGGCATGCCAGGTTTTGCTCAACGGTCTCAATCAGGCGCTCCTCTGTGTACGAGGCTAATCTGAAGGTGCGGGACGAAGAGCAGTCTAAGGTTTGGTTAATGCAGGGGTATCCGATTTTCATAGCTATAGGTTTATTATACCCATAACCTACGCAAACATACGTTGTTTAGGTACCTTACTGGTATCCGGTATTATCTTTAAAGTACTTATTGTACTCCTCCCGCTGTTTTCTTCTACGCTCCGCCTCCTGCAGTGCCTCCTCCTTTGCCTTAACTTCCTGCAACTGGCGCTTTTGTTTGCCTTCGCTGGAAAACATGTCATACATCAGGTTGATAGGGTTAAGAATAGTAGGTGCCGGTGCCGGCTGGGGCGGAGGCGGTTCAAAACCGGGAAGATAATTAGGATTTTCAGCCTGGCTGTTTGTTTCACGCTTCATGTTACGCAAAGCACGATCTATCATTTCTTTAGATGGGCGTGATGTTACCACTACCTCACCAAGCATTACGCTATCTTCCTGCAGCACAATGTTTACCCGCAACTCAGATACAGGCAAGGCTTTTGGCAAGTATAACAGGGGCTTAAAACCCAATGCCCGAATCATCAGCGTATCTGTCTGGTTAACATCTATCAGGAACTTACCATCTGCGTCAGACACTACCCCCATGTTGCTTTGCACTTTCATAATAGTTGCTCCGGGCACAGGTGTTGATTTGTCTAGTTGCAATACGGTGCCGCTTATCCTGATATTTCTCTGAGCCATGGAGGGCAGGCTGTAGAGGGTAAATATCAGCGGAAGTATAAAAAGCAGTAGCCGTGGGTGCATGTAGGTGTTTATGTAGCGCTGCCTGGGCAGCTAATAATTCTAATACGCTCAAACAGGCCAAAAAGTATGCCAGTCATTAAATATACAGGTGAAGCTATGTATGGCAACACAAAGAGCGCTGTAATCTGGTGCAAATATAAAGCGCCTGCAGTTCAGTTTGAACTGCAGGCGCTTTATTAATCAGCAGTTGCTTCTATTCTTGTGTAGCAGTACCACTTTCGGCACCTGCTGCGCCGTTCTGTGGTGCTGCGCCGTCTGCTTGTTTAGATGCGTTAACAGCTTCTGCGGCATCAGGAGTTGGAGGGGCTGTTGCACCTCCAGGGCGGTTGTACCGTCTGTTCAGGGTACTAAGCTGATCATCCACATCATAGTAAACCTTCACCATTTCGATGGCTACGTTACCTTCCAACTCACGGCGGGCTCCGGCTTCTAAGCCTGTTGTGCTGAAAGAGTAATACTGGTTCGGCTGAGGCTCTCTTGCTCCACCTCGTCCTGGCTCTCTATCGCCGTAGCCACGGATGTGCGCAGGGTTTACAGTTTCGTCTCCGTTAGCGTTTTCCAATTCGGTAGAGGATCCGCTGCCATCCTGGCCGCAGGAGGTAGCAAGAAAAAGTGTGGCAATGGCGAATGCCGGAAAAAATAATTTTCTCATGGTATGTGCAATTGTTTTTAAGACTCAGTTATAGAGGTAAGGTTGGCCTTTCTGCCAGCCCTCAGATGTTAATTACGCTGACACACCCTCAAAGTTTGTTTGAAGCCAATAATGGCTATCCCTATAGCTCCTGAAGTGCAGGTTGTATAAAAAAAGCACCAGCCGCTTAGCTGGTGCTCATTATTGCTTTTGCTATGGTTACGCTTTTTTCAACTCAAATACGGTAATCTCTGGCAGAAAGCCTACTCGGCCTGGATACCCTAGAAAACCGAGGCCAGTGTTTACGTACAGGTGTTGGCGTCCTTTTTTATACAGCCCTGCCCATTGCTTGTACACATACTGCACCGGGCTCCACTTCCAGCCCGGTATGTTCACGCCAAACTGCATACCGTGGGTATGTCCGGACAGGGTCAGGTCAATATCGTCATATTTCTGGTTGATTTCTCCGTCCCAATGCGAGGGATCGTGCGAGAGTAATACTTTGAACGGTATATGTGCCGTGCCTTGATAGGCTTTATCTAACTGCCCATACTTGGGAAAGCCTGCACGGTTGCCCCAGTTCTCAACGCCAAGTACAGCAATCTGCTCCCCGTTGCGCTCAATAATGCGGTTCTCGTTCATCAGCAACTGCCAACCCATGCGCTGGTGGCTATCCATCAAGGTTCTGAGGTTATCAGCTTTTGCCCCCGGATATGGCCACTCCCGCACATAGTCGGCGTAGTCATGGTTGCCAAGTACAGAGAACACGCCTGACTTGGCGCGTATCTCTTTAAGGGCAGGAATGTGCGGCTGTACTTCAGAGGCCAGGTTATTCACTAGATCACCGGTAAAAAATACAAGGTCTGCTTCCTGTTTGTTGATGATTTCTACTGCTTCTTTCAGCGGTGCTGTAGACATAAAGCTACCAGTGTGCAGGTCAGAGATCTGCAGCATTTTAAATCCATCGAAAGAGGTTGGCAAGTTGGGGAGCCGCAACGTGACACGCTTTACACGGTAGTCATAAGCTCCTTTTGCCATGCCATAAATAAAGGCAGAGAAAGGTATGGCAGCCACTACCAAGCCTACTTGGCTCAGGAATCTGCTGCGCGATGGATCAAAGCCAGCTTCCTTAGATGAAGCGTTCAGCACTACTTTGCCTATGCGAAGCAAGTCATCAACAAATAGGAAAAGCACCACAACCAGTTTGGACGCAAAAATAATGAACAACGTGCTTGCCAGGTAAGTCTGGAAGTTGGAAGGTGGTGTTCCGCGTGTTCCAGAGGCCAAGGCAAACGTAGTGGCCGTAACTACAAACACAGCCCAGTACAAAAAGTGAATGACTTTCTGTGCCAGCGGAGGAAGATTTTGGGTCACTAATCTGATCGCCTGAAATACATACAGGTCCAGCAGAAAGAGTATCAGGAATATAAGTCCTGTAGAAATTATTTTTTGCATATCAGTATCTAACTCCAACGCTCACAAATTCTTATAAGAGCTGCAGGATTCAGTAAGTAATTTTTAAGATTTTAATTAAACGCTCTTGCAAGCTGAACTAATTCGGACAGAAAGAGATTTCACTTGCATCTCAGTTATATCAAAATCTATACCGTAAGTGAAAGAAAAAGAAGCCAATGACATTCTGCCATACGTGCAGCCGCTCAACATAAAAACCTGGGCCGAGGAAGATCGCCCTCGTGAGAAGCTACTCCTGAAAGGAAAAGCCGCCTTATCTGATGCAGAGTTGATAGCCATACTTATAGGCTCTGGCACCACCAAACTGACAGCTGTTGATGTGGGAAAGATAATTCTATCGGCTGTGAACAATGACCTGAATGAGCTGGCACGGCTAAGTGTAAAAGACCTGACAAAGCACCCAGGCATAGGAGAGGCCAAGGCAATTTCTATTGTGAGTGCGCTGGAACTGGGCCGCAGGCGAAAAGAGACAACCGCTGCCGCTAAAACGCACATTACTTGTTCCACGGATATTTATAACTACATTAAGCCGCAACTGCTCGACCTGCCGCACGAGGAGTTCTGGATTATTCTGCTGAACCGCGCCAACATCGTGATGAAGAAGGAAAGCATTAGTTCTGGAGGTGTGGCAGGAACAGTGGCAGACCCGAAAATAATTTTTAAGAAGGCACTGGAGCAGCTGGCAAGTTCAATCATACTGGTGCATAACCACCCGAGCGGCAATACCAAGCCTAGTGCCGCCGACATTGCTCTTACCAAAAAAGTAAAGGAAGCTGGACAGTTTCTAGACCTGCCCGTTCTCGATCACATCATCTTTACCGACAACGACTATTACAGCTTTGCCGATGAAGGGATCTTGTGAGGTAGGTGCAAAACAAGGTTTAAAAAGAAGAGCTTGGTTAATGATGCTGTAGACTATAGCTATGGAAATTTAAGCTGCAAGTATAGCCAATGCTATAGTATATATGGCTCTACGAGCATTTGAGTTACAAACTCAACATCACACTTAGGTAAAATTCTAAAGATTTGCGCCAGTGGATAGTGAGCAGAGGCACTCAATCCAAAGTATGGCTTATGTCTAACAAATTAATCCTCAGGCAAAATCTCCTGCACACGCCCTACTTCACCTGTTTCTAATCTTACTTTTATGCCGTGCGGGTGGTTAGGGGAGTTTGTCAGAATATCCTGCACATAGCCTTCTGTCAGTTCACCGGAACGCTGGTCCTGCTTCTGCACAATGTTAACGTGCAGCCCTGGCTTTATATTCGTACGCTTTTTACCGTCCATAACAAGTATAAGTAAAGTTGAAGCTGCAAGATACGAAGTATAAGTAAAGCAGGTTCTAGCGTTTTGGCTTGAGGATGATGTTTAGATAAGTGTCTTCAAAACTCCAGCGGGTTAAAGTATCAACATCATCAAAAGATGCGAGGACTATGCTGTCGACCTTTCGCTGATCAGCCAGCAGAAGCTCCGGGTGTTCAACGTGTGCCCCATTTATAGCGATACTTAAGTTTTGTTGCTCTTTAGGCACATCAAAAACATCATATAGCTCTGCCAGCCGCACCATTGGCTTATCCTTTTTAAGCTTTATCAGGATAACACCATTTGGCGCCCTTTCACTTAACTGTTTTAGATGCTGCTCTTTCTTAACAACATCTATTGAGGCTATATTGTCAATTTCTAGGATAAGGGCATCCATGGCTGTTTCCTGGTTGTTTACCAACACCACCGGAGGTTTAGGTCTTTCAGAAGGTGGGCCGCAGTAGAGTCTTATTTGCACAGGCTGCTGTACCTGAGCCTGTGTTTGCTGGCAAAGAAAAAATAATCCTGCAAGTACATATAAGTACAGTTTCATCAAGGCGTTTGGTAATCGAAGTGATTTATCTTTTTTCCAGCTGCCGTTTATGTTTCTCTTCCTGCTCACGCTCACAGCTTTGGCGCATGTTGTGCAAAATCATTACCAAGCCTAATGTCAATCCTCCTAAAATAAGGTATAAGCCCAGGTGATGCTCAGAGAGGTCCAGTACCCGGATCACTACGCCACTTAGCAGCAGTAAAAATCCTAACAGGTAAAGCAGTCTATCCAGAGGTTGTTGTTTCATGGGTTCTTACTTATAGTCAAACAAAAACGCAGCAGGTGCTGCCTTTCTATAGCAGCCATCTGCTGCAGATAAATTTCGATCGTATACTTAAAAAGCCGATGCCAGGTTAGCCGGAGTACCTAACTCTATCCTGGCGCCCAACACATCTAAAAAGGCTTTGATAAATTTGGGGTGGCCCGGCCAAGCTGGCGATGTCACTAAATTACCGTCTACAACGACTTCTGTAGGAGCCACAGACTCAAAAATGCCACCGGCTAGCTCTACTTCAGGGCCAACGGCAGGGTAAGCAGTCAGTCTTCTGCCTTCTACCACGCGCGCTGCCGTTAATATTTGAATACCATGGCAAATAGCCGCAATGGGTTTGTTGTTTTCAGCAAAATGCCGGGTTACATCCAGTACACCCTGGTGCAGGCGCAGGTATTCTGGCGCACGACCACCAGCTATCACTAAACCAACATAATCAGAAGGGTTGACTTCTGAGAAAGTATAAGTAAGGGTAAAGTTGTGGCCAGGTTTTTCAGTGTACGTCTGGTCGCCCTCAAAATCATGAATGGCTGTTTTAACGGTGTCGCCTTTCTTCTTATCAGGGCACACAGCGTGTACTTCGTAGCCTACCATCTGCAGCATCTGGAAAGGCACCATTGTTTCATAATCTTCGGTGAAGTCACCGGTCAGGAAGAGGATTTTCTTCGTGTTTTCCATAGTACAGTAGGTTAAAGTAAACTTCTAAAACAGTGGTTTATACATCATATATAGCACCTCTATGGCTGAAAGGTATACATAATGTTTTATAAAGTACAGCTAAAGTATTATTTTTTTTAATACGATGGCTAGCGTAAGAGGTTGATGTTGATGAAGTTGTGAAGTGATAAAGACGCAGGCGCAGAAAGGCTGCTGATGTCGGGAGGTTCTGCTGTAATCAGCTGCTGCTGCTGGCAATTTATACTTCAATGGCATGGTAGTTTAGCCACTGCTTTACTTTACCCAAGTACATTTTCAGGTAATTTTCTGTATAGAATATGTTAGAAAAATTATCGAACCTTTCAGCCTGAACACCGAGGTAGTATATCCAGATTGCCAGCCCTGCATAAGGAATCAACTTTAACTCGTCTTCTGAAACAGAGGCAAGCTGCTGATAACCTTGTAGAAAATTTTCTAACTTCTGCTCATATACTGCCTTATCCTGCTCTACATAAAACAGTTGTATGCAGAAATAGCCAATATCCAACACGCACCACCCGTTCCCGGCATTGTCGAAGTCAAAAAGCGTTATCCTGCCATTATCGGTTATGCTCATGTTATCATACCAAATGTCCAGGTGAACAACACCAGCTCGTATTCTGGCAGCAGTGTCTTTATCGAAAACGGAGTTCAAGAGTGTACCTGCGGCTTTTACAAATTTCATTTCCTCCAAGGATTCAGAAAAAAACGCCTTCATGTGTTGGTAAGGTAGTTCAGCCAGGTGGTGTATGCTATACTTTGTACGGTTAAGTTGCTCATGAAGTGCCCGTTGATGAATCTTTGCCATCATGGCTCCTATGGCATAACTTAGTTCTTCTGTCAGGTTTCTTACTTTCCCTCCTTCGCCAAACGAAAAAAGAACAGCGGCCCTTTCCCCTTCGGGAGCGTTGATGAGCTGCATATATGTGCCGTCTTTGTCCGGAAGCGGGTACGAAACATCTATGTCGCTATCTTTAAGCAGGTTCAATAACCTTATTTCCTCTGCTATTTCAGTTGCTGTGCGTTTGTTGTGGCTGTAAACTCTTAAAACATACTTTTTACCTGAAGCAGTCACCAGGTAAGTGTGATTCATGTTCGTTCTGAAAAGCCTGCAAGTAGTTTCAGCGGCCAATGCATACTTTTCTGCAACCCAAACCCCCAGATGCTTGGCCGATAGTGTAGAGTCTATAACCGGAAATATATTCATTTAAAGCTGTTATACTTGTTTTAGCCTATGTTTGATCGGATCGCATTTACCCTTAAGTCCATACTTGGGAATGGGTTTCAGCGGCTTATCTAGTTACACAAACTATATTTAAACTCCTAAAGCAAGTAATAACAGGAATAGACATTTATACTTTGCTTCCCAAAATTTACGACCTTTGCAGAAACAACTGAAAACTGAGTTTTATGCAGAGACCGCTGAAACTAATCATATTTGCCGGTGTGGCACTGGTGCTTTTTTACTTTGTGCAGGATGCGCTTTTCAACGATGATAATTACATTAAGCCCCTGCTGAAAGAGCGGGAGGACAAAGATCTGTCCTTCAGGAGCCGCACCAATAGCCCGTTTGACGATGCCGGACGCCGTGCTTTTAAGAACCTGGTATACTATGAGCCAAACCTGGCGTATCGGGTGCAGGCAAAAATTGAAAAGCTGGCGCAGCAGGATACCCTGCTCATGCCGCTTACCAACGGCAGCTACGAACCATACCTGCGTTACGGAGTAGCTTCCTTTGAGCTGCAAAACGAATCCAAAAAGCTAACCCTCTATAGGAAACTGAGCGGCGAAAAAGAGCAGCTTTTTGTGCCGTTTACCGACAAAACCAACGGTTTCGAAACCTATGGCGGCGGACGTTTCCTGGATGTGCCTTATGAGGAAGACAGAAAGACGGTAATGCTGGACTTTAACCGTGCCTACAGCCCCTTCTGTGCCTATGATCCTGATTACGTTTGCCCAGTACCTCCCAAAGATAACCGACTGGATATTGCTATACCGGCAGGAGAGAAAACCTACGAGAAGCACGAGTAAATGAGTATTAAGACACAAGTAGCAGGACACATGACTTGGGGTAATGTTTATGAGTAAAATCATCGCCACAAACTCGCAGCATAAGTTCTGCTACATATTTAAGCAAAGTCTTGTGTCTTGTGTCCTGCTACTTGTATCTAGTTTTAGATATTATCCTTAATTTTGGAAATGATTGGCTTTTGAAACCGAAGCCGAGATAAACCCAACAGAAAATAACATGCTGATTTCATTCGACTGGCTGAAACAACTTATCCCTACTGATAAAACTGCTGAAGAAATAGGTACACTGCTAACTGGTGCCGGATTAGAGGTAGAAGGAATTCATACTTTTGATTTGGTGCAGGGCGGTTTAGAAGGCATAGTGCTGGGCGAGGTGCTTACGTGTGAGCGCCACCCGGATGCTGACCGCCTGAACATCACGACGGTAGATATAGGAACAGGTGAGCCAAGCCAGATAGTATGCGGTGCGCCAAACGTAGCTGCTGGCCAGCGCGTGGTGGTGGCTACTGTTAACAGTACCCTATACCCAAGCGAGGGAGAACCATTCAAGATTAAAAAATCTAAAATTCGTGGCGCGGTGTCAGAGGGCATGATTTGTGCCGAGGATGAAATTGGTATCGGTGCATCGCATGCCGGCATCATGGTGCTGGACACTGAGTTGCCAAATGGTACACCTGCGGCGGAATTTTTTGGTTTAGGTTCTGATAAAGTTTTTGAAATCGGCCTGACCCCCAATCGTGCTGATGCTGCCTCTCATTACGGCGTAGCCCGCGACCTGCAGGCCCTGCTGGAGGAGAATGCGCAACTGCCAAAGGTTGGTGCTTTTAAAGTAGATAATACTTCTCGCCCGATTGAGGTGGAAGTGCAAAATACGGAAGCCTGTCCGCGCTATGCTGGTGTTACCATCACAGGGCTTAAAGTAGGGCCATCACCGGAGTGGATGCAGAAGCGTCTGCGTGCCATTGGCCTGTCGCCGATCAACAACGTGGTAGACGTTACCAATTACGTGTTGCACGAGTTGGGCCAGCCCCTACATGCTTTTGATGCCGATAAAATTGCCGGTAACAAGATCGTGGTGAAGACAGTGGAAGAAGGCACTACCTTTAAAACATTGGATGCTGTAGAACGAAAATTAGGTGCGAACGACCTGATGATCTGCAATGCCGAAGAGCCTATGGCGATTGGTGGCGTTTTTGGTGGCGAGGCATCTGGCGTAACAGATAATACAAACAGCATCTTTATCGAAAGCGCATACTTCTCACCTGACTACGTGCGCCGCACAGGCATGAACCATGGCCTCAAGACTGATGCTTCTTTCCGTTTTGAGCGTGGTACCGATCCCAACATGGTTATACTTGCTTTGAAACGTGCTGCCCTGTTAGTGCAGGAAGTGGCAGGAGGCGAGGTTAGCTCTGATATTGTGGATGTGTATCCGGAGCAAATTGCTAATCAGGAGATCAGGCTCAGCATTGAGCGCGCGCACATGCTTATTGGGCAGTACATCGGTGCTGAGCGCATCAAAGAAATACTGACAGACCTGGGCATGCAGATTACGCATGAAACCGAGATGCATATGACGTTGTCGGTGCCGCCTTATAAAGTAGATGTAACGCGTGAAGCCGATGTGGTAGAGGAGATTCTGCGCATCTATGGCTTCAACAATATTCAGATGGATGAGAATCTGGCTACTACATACTTAGCCAAGTTCCCAAGACCATATGCCGAAAATGTAGTGGAAACGATCATGAATTACATCGCAGCCAACGGTTTTCATGAAATCATTACCAATTCCATCACCAACTCCAAGTATTACCAGGCTGCCGGTGAGGCTGAGGCGGCAAACCTGGTGAAGGTTGTAAACTACAACTCCGAAGATCTGGACGTAATGCGTAAGAGCATGGTATACTCTGGTCTGGAAGTGCTGCGCCGCAACATCAACCGCCGCCAGCGCGACCTGAAGCTGTTTGAGTTAGGCAAGACGTATGAGCAGCAGGACGGGGAGTACAAAGAGAGCCGAAAGCTGTCGCTGTACATGACGGGCAATACCACTGCTGAAAGCTGGCAGCAGGCAAGTATGAAATCTGCGTTTCATGATTTGGCAGGTGTGGTGCAGAACGTGCTTCGCAAACTGAATGCCGGTGATTTTGAAGTACAGAATCTGGAGGCAAACAGCCACATGAGCAAAGGCATTGCTTATGTGAAAAACGGAACAATAATAGCTGAACTGGGGGTGCTGGATAATAGTGTAACACGCCTGATGGAAGTAAAAGAACAGGTATGGTACGCCGAGTTAAACTGGGATTACCTGCTGAAGAAGTATAAAGATAAATTAGTAGCCGAAGAACTGCCGAAGTTCCCGGAAGTACGCCGCGACCTGTCGCTGGTGCTGGACCGTAACGTGACTTTTGACCAGCTAAAGCAGCTGGCCTTTAAAGTAGAACGTAAGCTGCTGCAGAGTGTGCATGTGTTTGATGTGTACGAAGGCGATAAGATAGAGGCAGGCAAGAAAGCCTATGCCCTGAGCTTTACCCTGCAGGATAAGCAGCAGACACTAACTGACAAGGTGATTGATAGTACGATGAACCGCCTGATGCAGCAATTCGAGAAACAACTGGGAGCTTTTATCCGCAAATAATGTTATGCCTAAAGAAAAGCAACTACAACATCTCCAGCATATAGAAGATAAGCTGCGAAAATTAATCCAACGCCATACTGAGGTGCAGCAGAGGCTTGTGCGTGCGCAGGAGCAGGTAAAGCAGCTGGAAGGGAAGCTGGATGAAAAGGATGAGCAGATAAAAAATTTTCAAAATCAGGAGAATATTGTTAAAATTGTAGAGACGATAGCAGGAAACCCTGCAAATTCGACAGAGTTAAAGCTTAAGCTAAACGAATACATTAGGGAAATTGATAAGTGTATTGCTTACCTACAAGACTAAGTATGAGCATGTAAAGCCAGTTAAAGTGCTGGCGGCGTTTCAGAAAAGCAGGTAAGTTTACCCATAAACCACGCAACGGATGAGTGAATTATCGATCAAGATTCGCATTGCGGAACGCGAGTATCCGATGCGGGTGAAGGAAGAGGAAGAAGAAAGAATCAGAGCTGTAGGCAAGGTGCTGAACGAGCGCCTTCGCTATTTTAAAGAACAGTTTGGTATACAGGAAAAGCAGGATCTGCTGGCTATGGTGGCGTTTGAGACCATGGTGGAGAAGATGAAGCTAGAGGATGAAAAAGCCTTGGATGTAACCAACCTGGATCAGCAGTTACAGGTTCTGGACGATCTCTTATCAGCAGTAAATAAATAGCTAAAAAGCCACCCTTGGCCTTAGTTATACTTCGTTAAAGAAAACAAGCTCATATTTTGTCTCTTGCAGGCACTTGCTATACGTGTTTAAACCATAAACGCTTATAGTTATGCCAGATATTATGTACCTTTTATTAACTGCCCTTGTGGCGCTCGCAGTGGGCGTTTTCATAGGGCGCTCGCTGTTGCAGAAGGTTTACAAGCAACAGGAGGAAGACGCGCGACAGCGTGCCAAAAATATCATCCGCGAGGCTGAGATTGAGGCTGAAAGTACCAAAAAAGACCGTATCCTGGAGGCGAAGGAGAAATACCTGAAGCTGAAGTCTGAGTTTGAGGAAGATGTGAACAAGAAGAAGAACATCATCATCCAAAACGAGAACAAGGTAAAGCAGCGCGAGCAGCAGGTACAAAAGCAAATGGAACAGGCCAAGCGCCTGGAGACAGACCTGCAGAAAGAGAAAGAGGGATTACAGGCACAGCTTGATAAAGAGAAAAGCAACCTGCAGGCACAGCAGGAGCAACTAAACAAGCGCAAAGAGGAAGTAGAGCAGCAGCACCAGGAAATTGTTGGTCAGCTGGAGAAAATTGCTGGCTTAACAGCTTCTGAGGCGCGTGAGCAACTGGTGGAAGCCCTTAAAAGCGAAGCTCAATCGCATGCTTCGTCACACATCAAAGACATTGTAGCGCAGGCAAAACTTACGGCTACCAAAGAGGCAAAGAAAATCGTTATCGAGACTATTCAGCGCACGGCAGCAGAACACGCTATCGAAAATTGTGTGTCTGTGTTCAACATCGAGAGCGACGATATCAAAGGCAAGATCATTGGTCGTGAAGGTCGTAACATCCGTGCTCTCGAAGCTGCTACAGGCGTTGAGATTATTGTGGATGATACACCAGAGGCTATCATTATCTCTGGCTTTGATCCGGTTCGCCGTGAGATAGCCCGTCTGTCGTTGCACCGCCTGGTAGCTGACGGTCGTATTCACCCGGCCCGTATTGAGGAGGTGGTGACCAAGACACGTAAGAACATTGAAGAAGAGATTGTAGAGATCGGGGAGCGTACAGCCATTGATTTAGGTATCCACGGTCTTCACCCGGAACTGATCAAGATGGTGGGCCGCATGCGCTTCCGCTCGTCTTACGGACAGAACCTGTTGCAGCACTCACGCGAAGTAGCAAACCTTTGTGCCACCATGGCTGCAGAGCTTGGCCTAAACGTGAAACACGCGAAACGCGCCGGCTTGCTGCATGATATTGGAAAAGTAACGCCAGATGAGCCAGAGCTTCCACACGCTATCATTGGTATGGAACTGGCGAAGAAGTATAAAGAGCATCCGGACGTATGTAACGCCATTGGAGCTCACCACGATGAGGTAGAGATGACCGCTATGGTTTCTCCGCTTGTTCAGGCTTGCGATGCTATCTCTGGTTCAAGACCAGGTGCTCGCCGCGAGATCATGGAGTCGTATATCAAACGTCTGAAAGAACTGGAAGAAACAGCAGTTTCATTTGAAGGAGTTAACCAGTGCTACGCCATTCAGGCAGGCCGTGAGTTACGTGTAATGGTGGATGCTGATAACGTAACAGACGAAAAAGCAGCACAGCTTTCTTACGAAATCTCCCAGAAGATCGAAAAAGAAATGCAGTACCCGGGCCAGATTAAAATTACGGTAATTCGGGAAATGCGTGCGGTGAGCTATGCGAAATAAGCTTTTGCTTGATATTAATAAGGTTAACCGCCTGCTACGTAAGTGGCAGGCGGTTTTTTTATACCTAAACCATTTGTAGCTGTTCAGTCATTTATAAGCACATGCTCAACTTGGTGAATCGTTTTATAGATGAAATGTGTTTCCTTATTTGATGATTATATACTTAATTGATGTGTAAATATTTTTTATAGTTATTGTATATGATGTATCTTTGAATGGCACCCAAATAACCTGTTTCTCCATCAATATTATTTCTTATGACGCTCGTTCAACTAGAGTATTTGGTAGCTGTAGATACACACCGGCATTTTGCCACAGCCGCAGATCATTGTTTTATAACGCAGCCTACGCTGAGCATGCAGCTCCAGAAGCTCGAAGAAGAATTAGGTGTACAGGTCTTTGATCGTAGTAGAGTACCTGTACGACCAACAGAAATTGGTAAAGACATTATTGCACAGGCCAGGATTGTGCTGGCTGAAAGCAAGAAAATACAGGAAATAGTGCAGAATCAGAAGCAGGAGCTTAGTGGCGAATTGCGCATCGGAGTAATTCCTACCCTGGCTCCGTACCTGATTCCGCTTTTTATCATGGGCTTTCTGGAGAAGAACCCGAACGTGAAGGTGGTAGTGCAGGAGCTGATGACAAGCGAGATAGTAGAAAAGCTAAACCACGAGCTGCTGGACGTAGGCTTACTGGTTACTCCGCTTGAAAACAAGAGTATCAAAGAATTGCCGCTGTTTTACGAGGCATTTGTTTCTTACATCAACCCAAGCCATCCGCTGGCACAGCAGCAGCATATATCAGCCAGTCAGCTTGATTTAAGTGAGCTTTGGGTGTTAAATGAGGGGCACTGCTTTAGGAGCCAGGTGCTCAATATCTGCAACCGTGGTGGTAGAGCCGCCAGCGAACAGGGTGGTCACCTTGATTATAAAAGCGGCTCCCTGGAAACGCTAAAGCGGATTGTAGAAACACAGCATGGCCTTACATTATTACCGGAGCTATCGGTGCTGGAGCTGCCGGAGGAGAAGCTGAAAATGGTGCACCAGTTTGAAGAGCCGCAGCCGCTGCGGGAAGTGAGCCTGGTGGTGCATCGGAGTTTCTTAAAGAAAAAGCTAATTGAGGCGCTAAAGCAGGAAATTATTGCCTCAATTCCAGAAAACATCCGCTCAAGAAAAAAGGAGCAGGTAATAACTGTAGGTTAACTTATAAAGCTCAAACGGGAATACAGCTATCCATAAAAGCTGTATTCCCGTTTGAGCTTATAGTAAAGTATAAAGCTGTTGCAGCTTAGTCTAAACTCATAAACAAGTTATTCAGTGATTCTGCATAAGTAGGATGTGCAAAAACACCGTCTCTGAGCTGTGTGTAGGTAAGGTTACCCATCATCGCTAGCTGTAGCATCGACATGATTTCGCCGCCTTCAGGGGCTATGATAGCAGCGCCAAGTATATATTTGTTGTCTGGGTTCACCAGTACTTTGTAAAAACCTTTCGAATGACCTGTTTCTGAAGCGCGCGCCACACTGGACACAGGAAGTTTGGCTACTTTATAATTGATCTGCTGTTCTTTCGCCTGCTTTTCTGTTATGCCTATACGTCCTACCTGTGGCTCTGTGAACACGCAGTAGGGCACCGGCCTGTCATTAGTGGTGCGCTTGCCATGATGGAGCAACTGGTCGCGCAATATGCGGTAATCATCGTAAGAAATGTGCGTGAATTGTGGGCCGCCTTTCACATCGCCCATGGCATAAATACCCTCAGTGCTTGTTTTAAGATCAGGACTAGCTTCGATGTTGCCCTTTTTGTCTGTTGCTATACCCGCTTTTTCTAACTCCAGGTCAGCTGTGTTCGCTTTTACTCCTGTCGCAATCAGCAGGTGAGAGCCCGCGAAAACTTCCGTAGTACCATCCCCTTTCTTTACTTGTAGCTGCAGTTTACCGTTTTCCTTTTTAACTGACTGCGGCTCTACATCCACTAGCACTTGTATGCCTTCGTCCTCCAGAATTTCCTTCATACATTGGGCCACATCTTCATCCTCGCGACTTAGCAGTTGCTTTCCGTGCTGTAGCAGGGTTACCTTGCTTCCGAACCTACGAAACATTTGGCCAAACTCCAGGCCTATATATCCGCCGCCAAGTATAAGCAGGTGCTCTGGCGTTTCCGTCAGATCCTGAATGGTCTTGTATGTGAGGTAGTCTATACTATCTAAACCATCTATAGCAGGAATAACAGGTGTGGTGCCTGTGTTGATGAATATCTTATCAGCCGTTACTTTTGCTGTGCCTCCTTCATTCAAGGCTATCCGAACAGTTGTTTTATCTTCGAAAGAGGCTTTGCCCCGTATCAGATGTGCTTCTGAGTCTTCAAGCGCCTCTACATTGCTTTCCCTGGATTGCATTACCAGCTTATCTCTCCGGTCTTTAACCTTTTCCAGGTCAACATCCACCTTACTTACGGTTATCCCATAGTTGGCAGCCTCACGAGCCGATTGTGCTACCTGCGCACTGGCTAGCAAGGTTTTGGTGGGTGTACAGCCATAGTTTACGCAGGAGCCACCTACTTGTGCGGCCTCTACAATGGCTGTTTTCCATCCTGCCTTGGCAAGGTCTTTGGCTAATGGTACGCCTGCCTGGCCAGTGCCGATAATGAGCGCATCGTAATGTTGTGGAGAGTCTGTCATAGTTTGTTTTGCTGGTTTTATACCTTAAGTGGTATGGTGACAAAACGGCTGCTACCGCAGGGCGGTTACAGGATGCGCAGAATAAGCTTGAAGCTTAAACAAAAGAGGCTGCCCGAAAAGGCAGCCTCTTTTGTTTATCATATCTAAAAGTAAGTATGGCTCTACAAGAAGCTTTACTTTTTAGTTAAGCGTTGATACCAGCTTCTTTAAGCGCTTTCACCATGGCATCTCCAATTTCAGCAGGAGACTCTACCACATGAATACCGTTTTCGCGCATGATCTTCATTTTAGCAGCAGCTGTGTCGTCAGCACCACCAACAATAGCACCAGCGTGTCCCATACGGCGACCGGCAGGAGCTGTCTGTCCAGCAATGAAACCAACTACTGGCTTCTTATTACCAGTTTCGCTGATGTACTGGGCAGCCATTGCCTCATAGTTACCACCGATTTCACCAATCATTACGATCGCGTCAGTCTCAGGGTCGTTCATCAGCAGTTCAACTGCGTCTTTGGTAGGAGTTCCGATGATTGGGTCACCACCGATACCGATAGCTGTAGAGATACCTAAACCAGCTTTCACGATTTGGTCAGCAGCTTCGTAGGTTAACGTGCCAGACTTAGACACAATACCGATACGTCCGGTTTTGAATACAAAACCCGGCATGATACCAACTTTTGCTTCACCTGGTGTAATCACACCTGGGCAGTTAGGACCAATCAAAGTAGTGTCTTTACCTTTCAGGTAGTTCTTAGCAGCAACCATATCCTTTACAGGGATACCCTCTGTAATTGCTACGATTACTTTGATGCCGGCATCAGCAGCTTCCATGATAGCGTCAGCGGCGAAAGCAGGCGGAACGAAAATGATAGAAACATCGGCACCAGCTTTTTCAACAGCTTCAGCAACTGTGTTAAATACCGGGCGGTCGAGGTGGGTAGAACCACCTTTGCCTGGAGTTACACCACCAACTACGTTAGTGCCGTACTCGATCATCTGCTGTGCATGGAAAGATCCTTCTGAGCCTGTGAAGCCCTGCACGATCACTTTCGAATCTTTATTTACTAAAACACTCATGTGTATCTTATTTAGTTGTGTATAGACGGTACTAGTATAAGGTTGTGCAAAAATAGGCTTTTTTGTGGCCTGAACAAAAAATTGTTATACCTAATATAAGCGCTACACCGGAACCCGTACAGCTTGCCTGTAGTTATAGTAGGCAACCGCTTAGGGTAAGCGGCAAACACGTTAACTGCCTGTAGGCTGCCTGCTTAGTAGGTATAGCGATCAAACCTGTTGGCAATCTTCCGTTCAGAAGATGACGTAACAGACTGAGTTATTTTCATTACATTTGCACCAAAATCCAAAAAAAGAACAGATGAAGTATCTGAATAATATAATTGAAGCGGTAGGTAACACGCCGCTTGTTAAGCTGAATAACGTAACTGATGGCGTAAAGGCTACAGTATTAGCTAAAGTTGAGTATTTTAACCCAGGCAACTCTGTTAAAGACCGTATGGCTGTTAAGATGATTGAGGATGCTGAGAAAGCAGGTCTTCTAAAGCCAGGTGGAACCATTATCGAGGGTACATCCGGTAACACAGGTATGGGCTTGGCGCTTGCAGCCATCGCAAAAGGCTACAAGTGTATTTTTACTTTATCTGATAAACAAAGCAAAGAGAAAATGGACGTTCTGCGTGCTGTAGGCGCAGAGGTTATTGTTTGCCCTACCAACGTGGCTCCGGACCATCCGGATTCTTATTACTCGGTAGCGAAAAGGCTGAACCAGGAAATACCGAATTCTTTCTACCCCAACCAGTACGATAACACATCAAACGCAGCAGCGCATTACGAAACTACCGGACCTGAACTATGGGACCAGACTGCTGGTAAAATAACGCACTTTGTTACGGGAGTAGGCACAGGCGGTACGGTATCTGGTACTTCAAAATATCTGAAAGAGAAGAACGCGAACCTTATTACGGTAGGTATTGATACCTATGGCTCGGTGTTTAAGAAGTATAAGGAAACCGGTGAGTTTGATGAAAACGAAATCTATCCTTATGCCACTGAAGGTATTGGGGAAGATATTCTGCCGAAGAACGTTGATTTCGATATGATCGATACGTTTATCAAAGTTACAGACAAAGACGGTGCTGTGATGACCAGAAGGCTGGCTAAAGAAGAAGGTTTGTTTGTAGGCTGGTCTTGCGGATCAGCTGTATATGGTGCCCTGGAGTATGCAAAACAGCAGAACCTGACCGAAGATGACGTGCTGGTAGTACTGTTACCTGACCATGGCACAAGGTATCTGGCTAAGATTTACAACGACGATTGGATGCGTCAGCAAGGATACATCGACTAGTTAAACTAGTTTTACTGAAAGGCCTGGCCACTGAGGTCAGGCCTTTTGTTGTTATAGCATTAATCTTCTTAAATTACAAGGTAACATACCGCGGCGAGAGTAGTATAAGACTAAAAGGTTAATTCTGTATACTGATAAACTGAAAGAGGCTCATCAACATTTTTGTGTTGTATAGCTTGTTTAGTGTTAGTTAGTTATATTGTTCTGGTTAGTTTCAAAGCCTTATAGCCACGGACAGAGGAGGGCTGGTTTAGCATTCCTTAGATATGATAAATTTATTTTTGTAAGTAAGGCAGATGATAATCAACTAATAAGACTTTGATTTTTTGCTGCCACTGCTGATATTGCGAACTACCTATGCTTACGAGTGACGACAACACCATGAGAAAACTTACTGGCGTTTTGCTTATAGATGACGATGATACCACAAACTTCCTGAATCAACGCTTGCTTGACAGAATGGAAGTGACTGACAATATCCGTACATTTATAAATGGAAAGCAGGCGTTTGACTATCTATATAATGTTAGTAATAACAATTACGAAGCAGAAAGTAGCAACTACTTCAGGCCAGAGCTTATCTTCTTAGATATAAACATGCCTGTAATGGACGGCTTCGAGCTGCTTGACCTTTATGAGCGCCTGGATGCCGATTTCAGAAAGCGGATAATTATGGCGGTTTTAACGACTTCAACGCACCCGCAGGATACTGCAAACTCAAAAAAATATAATGCTGAGTACCTTACAAAGCCGCTAACAGTTGAAAAAGTAAACTTCCTGCTCGAGAAGCATTTTAATGACCAGGAAAACGAAGCTGAATAAAGTATAGCAAGTATAAAAGCAGAGAGGCAGCACTTTATATAAAGTGCTGCCTCTCTGCTTTTATAACAGTACATCCTCCTAAAACGAAAAGCCGAAGTTAGATTTGATGGCCAGGTTTAGCAGCACGCCAAAGCCAGCTAAAAACAAACCAATACCAATCAGCTTTTCAATGTTGTAGCTTTTTCTGCGGCTGCCTTTTAATAAATTGCCGCCTAGCGCACCAAGGGCAAAAGCCGCCATGAGTGGTATACTGCGGCTCCAGATAACATTGCCTATCAGAAAATGGCTGATAAAGCCTGTGAAGCTTGTGACTACAAGTATAAAAAGCGAAGTAGAGGTGGCAATCTGTGGTGGGATCCTAAAAATCTTAATCATCAGGGGCGTTTGCACAAAACCTCCACCTATGCCAAAAAGACCGGCCATCACACCTGAAACGAATCCAGAAAGCGACACCACACCACCATTTAAGCGGTAAGCTAATTTTTTAGCCCTGTTTTTTCTTATAAATGATGTGGGAGCGCGGCGTATGCGGTACATCATACCTGCTTTCTGAGGGCGGCTTTTTTGTTTTTTCGGCATGACCATGGCAACACCTACCACTACCACAAATAAGGCAAAAGCAAGCTGCAGCTTAACAACAGGCAAGGATGCCACCAGCAGCGCACCTAGCACAGTACCGGCCATGGCAGGAAGCTGAATCAACGTACCTACCAGGTAATCAATGCTTTTGTCGCGCAGGTTAAAAGCAGAGGCCATGATAGAACCTGGTACCAGGGCTGCCATGGTAGAGCCTATCGCTATTTCGATGTTATAGCCAAAGAAGATGATGAGGATGGGTACCATAAATACGCCACCTCCAAACCCTATAAGCGTGCCAAAGCCGCTGATCAGCACTCCGACTAAAAAAAGGATGAACTCCTGCATGCACAGCAGCCCCTGGGGCCATACTTGTACGTTAAATAAATTGTTACTCTGCTACTGGTACGAACTCAAACGCATCTCCGTTGAACAAGCCTTTATCGCTTAGCTTGAGCGACGGAATTACAAGCAAAGCCATGAAGGAGAGCGTCATGAATGGTGATGCTAATGTGCTGCCCATTTCTTTGCTCAAACGGTCTATGGCGGAATAAGCTTCGGCTACTGTATATCCATCCTCAGCTGACATAATGCCTGCCACGGGCAAGGGGAGGAGTTGCTCTTTCTCTCCTGCCACAGCAGCCACGCCACCTTTTGCCTCTATAATTAAATTCACAGCTCTGGCTATACTTGCATCATCCACGCCAACGGCCACTATGTTATGCGAGTCGTGCCCTACCGATGAGGCAATGGCACCCTGCTTTAAACCTACGTTTTTTATGAAAGCAACGGCTGGTATACTATTCTCATACCGGTTTACCACAGCTGTTTTCAGTATGTCCTGCTCCACATCTGATACAACAAAACCGTTCTCTACCTTTGGCGTAGCCCAAACTTCTTTTGTAATTAGTTGTCCGTCGTAAGCTTCTATCACCCTGATTTTGCTGGCATCGCCGAGCGGCACCTCAAACTGGGCCGCTACTTTTATGTCGGTCTCAAAGTTGTTGATCTCCTCGCTTGGGGTGTAGTCTATGTTAGACTTTCCATGCTCAGCCACTAGCTCTCCGTTGATGTACGTGGCCTTTACATGAAAGTCTTCGGGATTGTCGATAAGTATAAAATCGGCTGCATCTCCCTCGCGCAGCAAGCCCACCTCCAGCTTATAGTGCACTACCGGGTTTACACAGGCCGCCTGCAGCACATGAAACAGATTATTGCCTTTGGCCAACGCACGCTTTACCAGCAGGTTAATATGCCCCTCTACCAGGTTGTCAGGGTGTTTATCGTCAGAGCAGAACATGATGTGCTGGTAGTGTTCGGGCAGCAGCTGTATCAGTGCCTCAAAGTTTTTGGCAGCACTGCCTTCCCGAATCAATATCTTCATGCCTACGGCCAGTTTGTCCAGTGCCTCTTTAGCCGTGAAGCATTCGTGGTCGGTGGTGATGCCAGCGGAGGCGTAAAGCTTTGCCTGCTCACCCATTAGGCCTGGAGCATGCCCGTCTACGGCTTTGCCATACTTCTTCGCCAGTTCAATTTTCTCCATCACCTCCGCATCACGGTTCAGCACGCCGGGCCAGTTCATCATCTCCGCCAGGTACTTTATTTCGTCTCTTTGGAAAAGTGTTTCTATGTCGGCAGCTGTAATCTCGGCTCCGGCTGTTTCAAAAGGAGTGGCTGGTACGCAGGATGGAGCGCCAAAGTAAAACTTAAACGGCACCTTTTTCCCGTTCTCAATCATATACTCCACGCCTTTTATGCCCAGCACATTCCCGATCTCGTGCGGGTCTGATACGGTGGCCACGGTGCCATGCGGAACAGCCAGGCGGGCAAACTCGCTAGGCACCAGCATAGAGCTTTCCACATGCACGTGGGCATCCACAAAACCGGGTAAAATATAATTAGCGCTATTATTAGCCTCACGAACTATTTTAGAAATGCGCCCGTTTGAAACATGGACAGTGCCTTGGTAAATTTCTTTTTTATGAATGTCTATGATACGTCCGGGAACGGAAAAATCGTTGTGCATAGTAAAAGGTGTTTGTTCTGATAAATTGCCCATACATTGGGCCTAAAACGGTAAATTACTTTATATTTGCGTTAAATTCAGTCGTTTTGAGAAAGTTAATTTCATACATCGTATTGGCAGGGTTCCTTGCCACCGGCACGCTGGCCAGTTGTTCCTCTAAAACGCCACAGCAGCGAAAAACGGCTAAATACATGAAGAAAAGCAAGAACGGTAAGCAACCTTGCCCTTGCGACTCAAATTAATTTCCTTTTTTGACCACCCACTTAGATATGAAGAAAATTGTAATTGCGCTTGATGGCTACTCCTCATGCGGTAAAAGCACAACGGCTAAACTCGTGGCCGCTGAACTTGGCTATGCATATATTGATACTGGCGCCATGTATCGAGCCGTTACACTATATTTTCTGCAAAACCATGTATCTAAAACCAACCCAAAGGAGATAAAAGAAGCGCTTGATAACATTGAGGTAGAATTTCATTACAATCCTAAAAAGAAACGTAACGAAGTATACTTAAATGGCCTGAATGTTGAAGATGAGATACGCAAGATGTATATCTCTGATCAGGTAAGCGAGGTAAGTGTAATAGCGGCGGTACGCCATGCTATGGTAGCACAGCAACAAAGGATGGGCCGCAAACGTGGTGTAGTCATGGACGGGCGTGACATTGGCACAGCTGTGTTTCCGGACGCAGAGGTGAAGGTGTTTATGACAGCCGATGTAGATACGCGCACTAAGCGCCGGCAAGTAGAACTGCTGGAGAAAAATCAGTTGGTGAACCTGGATGAGATAAAGGAAAACCTGCAGAAGCGCGACCTGATCGACTCTACCAGAGCCGAAAGCCCATTACGCCGTGCAGACGATGCCGTCTTATTGGACACCACGCACATGACCATAGATGAACAGGTGGAATTTGTGCTGGAGCACGCCACATCGGAGCTCCTGAAAAACGAACATGCAGCGCAACAGAAATGATGCTTAACAAATGAACGTAACGATAGATAAGAATTCCGGCTATTGCTTCGGCGTAGAGTTTGCCATACAGATGGCTGAGGACGAGATGGAGCATTGTGAAGAACTGTACTGCCTTGGCGATATTGTACATAACGGTATGGAGGTGAAGCGCCTGTACGAAAAGGGTCTTCGCATTATAGACCGGGATCAACTGAAGGAGCTGCATGATTGTAAAGTGCTGATTCGTGCGCATGGTGAGCCGCCGGAAACCTACAAGCTAGCCCTGGAAAATAATATAGAGCTGATTGATGCATCGTGTCCGGTTGTGTTAAAGCTGCAGAACCGCGTAAAACATGCTTTCGACTCTGGTAAGCCAGACAATGCGCAGGTGGTAATTTACGGCCAGGTGGGGCACGCAGAAGTAATCGGCTTAGCAGGCCAAACCCGCGATGAGGCCATTATCGTAACAACAGAGGCAGACTTGGATAAGATTGACTTTACCCGCCCTGTTACGCTGTTCAGCCAGACCACCAAAAGCACGAAAGGCTTCTATAATATTAAAGCGCTTATTGAGGAGCGACTGCAACAGGCCAACCAGACGAGTACCTTGCCCGCCTTTGATGCCAACGACAGTATTTGCCGGCAGGTATCAAATCGGGAGCCACAGCTGGCGAAGTTCTCTACCGAGCATGATGTGATTGTGTTTGTAAGCGGCAAGAAAAGCTCGAACGGTAAAGCCTTGTATAGCGTATGTGCACACCACAACCCCAATAGCTACTTTATAGAAAGTGAAGAGGAACTACAGGAGCAGTGGTTTGCTACTGCCCAAACTGTAGGTATATGCGGTGCCACCTCTACACCAATGTGGCTGATGGAGCAGGTTGCCAACAGTATAAATATGCTGCAGGCAGAGCAAGTATAAATATTAGCAGTATACTATAAAAGCATTTTGCTAATTTAGGCTTTGCTTCGGCAAAGTCTTTTTTTTGCTTAAAAAATATCATGAGAAGCTTAATACGCTATTTTCTTAAAGGCCTCCTTATCATTGCGCCCATTGCCATCACTTTTTTTATTGTGATAGGCATTATCGATTGGTTAGACAGCATGTTTGATTTAGGTATACCGGGCTTAGGTATCCTGATGATGGTTGTATTGTTAACCCTTGTTGGCTTTATCGGCTCTTCCTTTTTTGTAAAGCCCTTCCTGATTCTAACGGAGCGTATTCTGCAGAAAGTACCACTGATAAGTATTATTTACTCAAGTATAAAAGATCTTTTTGATGCTTTTGTGGGTGATAATCAAAAGTTCAACAAGCCGGTAATGGTGAAGATGACGGAAGATTCAGAGAACTATAAATTGGGTTTTGTAACACAGGAGGCACTGCTGCAACTGAATATAGAAGATAAAGTGGCGGTGTACTTTCCGCACTCTTATAACTTTTCCGGAGAGCTTTTTTTGGTGCCCATCCGTAATGTAACCTACCTGGACCTGCCAAGCAGTGAGGTAATGAAGTTCATCGTTTCCGGTGGCGTTTCTAAACTGTAAGTATAGCTAAAGGTTCTGAGGCGTGAAGCGGGTAGAACCGAAAGTATAGTTTATGCTTTGCATCAAACAGCCTGTGTAAGCAGCTATTCTTTATTTCTGATTTTTTAATTCCTAATTCAAGAATCCTTGCCTGTTTTAATCAACGATAAGTCAAAGCTGCACTACCGCGTTATCGGGCACGGTGCACGTGTGTTGTTGGCTTTTCATGGATATGGGCAGAGCAGCACCTATTACCTGCCCATGGAGCAGGCTTTGGGCAGCGATTATACCATTTATGCCTTCGATTTGTTCTTTCATGGGCGCAGCCAACTGGCAAAGCAGAACATGCCACTTACCAAGCAGTTTCTGGTAGAGTTCATAGAGCATTTTCTGGAGAAGCAGCAAATAGAGAAGTTCTCGCTAATGGGCTTTAGCATGGGCGGTAAGTTTGCTCTGACACTGGTAGAGCACATGCCGCAGCGTATTGACCAGTTGTTCCTTATTGCGCCGGACGGTATCAAAACAAGTTTCTGGTACAACATAGCTACGTATCCGGGGTGGCTGCAGCAACTGTTCAAGCGAACGGTGCTCAAACCGGAACCATTCTTCAAGCTACTGCAGGTGCTCAACAAGTATAACCTGATTCATAAAAGCATGATCAGGTTTGCGCATTTTCAGATGGACAGCACCGAAAAACGCTTACGTGTATACCATAGCTGGATTGGTTTCCGCGACCTTAATTTTGACATCCGGAAAATCGTCGCCTTGCTCAACAAGTATAAAGTGCCTGTATCCATGTTTCTGGGTGAGTTTGATGAAATCATTTCTCCCAGGCGTGTCGCTGTGTTTGTGGATGCGCTGGACCAGGGGGAACTGGTAATGTTAAAAACCGGGCACTCTCACTTACTGCTGGAAGTTGCACAGTTGCTTCATCAGAAGCGTGTGTCGGGGCAGTAAGTTGTTTCTATTAAACCCATTTCTCTTATACCTAGCGTTTGCGGTTAGTCCAGGTCCTTACTTGGAATAAATAATGGCGGAAGGTAATAGTAGTAGCCGTTAAGCAGTGCCGCACTAAACTGCACTACAAATCCAGGGCTGCCCGGAGTAGATAAATGAAGCTGCACCGGTACAATGGCGGCACTGTCTGACGCAGCAGCAGTAGTGACAGCTTGCACGTTAGTTTGTGCCCAGTTTACCTCCAGCACCGCGCCTGTCCGAATCACATCATTAAAACCTCTTTGGAAATCTAATTGAATCTGATCTGGTGTATAAAGCATGATGGCTTCGCGCACCGGAGTTGTGCTAGCCTGCAGTAAACCATCGTATACTTGTTTATCTGCCAGGTATACTAGCAGCGGCTTAAAGTTGGTGTTCTGCAGCGCCTGGTGCAGCAGCGTTGCTAAAGCCTCTGCAGACGCAGCTCCTGTGGTTTGTTGACTATCTGGTGGAGGCGTCGCAACAGTGGCTGAAGCTTGTGCCCATAGCGGTGCCGGACTTCCAGCGAGTATTGTGGCTATTCCTAAAAACAGTTTATACGTTGCCATTGTTGTAGGGTATAGCATGCCTGAACATTGTACTTTATTCTGAGTATACGTACCTTAGCATGTTGTGGCGGTACAGCTTTGCAGCTACGCCTGTCAACTAAAATCAACTTATATAATTCACCAAAACATGAGAAAAACGTTACGCATGCTGGGGCTTGGCCTTACCTTGTCAGCCATCAGTATGAGCTGTTCTTCTGATAACACAGCAAACGACACGGCTAAAACAGGGCCAACAGAAACGGAGCAGGCAACAGACGAAGACTTTGATATAGGCTTACCTACTGGCCCCTTAGCAAAGGACCTGGAGCAGATAAAGTTACCTGCCGGTTTCCGCATCGACTATTATGCCAAAGACGTGGAGAATGCCCGTTCAATGTCTATGAGTAAATCAGGTATTTTATTTGTAGGCACACGCAGCAATGATAAAGTATTTGCTGTAGTGGACGAGAACAAGGATGGCAATGCTGATGAGGTGGTAGAAATAGCATCAGGCTTGAACTCTCCGAACGGAGTGGCAGTGCGCAACGGCGATTTATACGTGGCAGAGATCAACCGCGTAATTAAATTCTCGAACATCGAGCAGACTTTCCGAAACAAGCCGAAGTATGAGGTGGTGAACGATCAGTTTCCGAGCGATGCGCACCACGGATGGAAGTACATTGCCTTTGGCCCGGATGATAAACTGTATGTGCCTGTTGGCGCACCTTGTAACATCTGTAAATCAGAGAAGCCAATTTATGCCAGCATTACCCGCATGAATCCTGACGGATCTAACCTGGAAGTGTATGCCGAAGGCGTGCGTAACAGCGTAGGCTTTGCATGGCACCCGGAAACGAAGAACTTATACTTTACAGATAATGGCCGTGATATGCTTGGCGATAACATGCCTCCGGATGAGCTAAACCGTGCCACAGAAAAAGGCCAGCACTTTGGCTATCCATACTGCCATGCCGGCGACATTTCAGACCCTGAATTTGGTAGCCAGCGCAACTGCAACGATTTTGTAAAGCCTGTTCGAAAGCTTAGCCCACACGGTGCGGCGCTTGGCATGAAGTTCTATACTGGCAATATGTTTCCGGCTCAGTACAAGAACCAGGCGTTTATCGCTGAGCACGGCTCCTGGAACAGATCTGAGAAAATGGGCTACCGACTTATGCTTGCTAAAATGGATAACAACGGTAACGTAACCAGCTATGAACCCTTTGCGGAAGGCTGGCTGCAGGGCCAGGAGGATTGGGGTAGACCGGTAGATGTGCTGCAGATGAAAGATGGCTCACTCTTGGTATCCGACGATAAAAACAACGCGATTTACCGTATTACTTATAGCAAGTAATAGATATTATAGTTGTAAAAGGGGTGCTGTGGTTTATACTGCAGCGCCCCTTTTATTTGTGTCCATTTTGCACATTAAGCAGCCTGCTTATAGTATGTAAAACAGGGCTTGAACCTACCTGCCACATCCTCTAAAAGTGGAGCACCTAAAAGTATGGGGGCTAAATTAAGCAGGCAATGTTAGGTATATACCTGCTTTTTCTCGTAAGAATAAGCTTTAGTTAAAT
>NZ_JBHTLD010000030.1:0-27827 GCF_042678745.1 Pontibacter rugosus
CTAGCTTTTAAAATGACAAAATAATATTAAAACCTTGCATTGGTCATGACGTTAAAAATTTAGGATGATACATTTATACTGTGAATCTTAACACCGCTTCTTTACACATAATATCAAGTATAAATACCTATGAAAGACAAAGTAAAAGTAGCTGTAAACGGGTATGGAGTTATTGGCAAACGAGTGGCCGATGCGGTGCAGCTGCAGGACGATATGGAACTGGCCGGCGTATGCGATGTGGTTTCCGACTGGCGCATTAAAGTGGCTGTGCAAAGAGAATATCCGGTATATGCATTTGACGGCTCGACTCAGGAAAAAATGGAGCAGGCGGGCATCGAGGTACGCGGAACGCTGGCAGAACTTCTGAAAAGGTGTGATGTGGTAGTGGACTGCACCCCGAAAAAGATCGCGGCCCAGAACATAGAGAAGTATAAAGAGGCGGGGCTGAAGTTCATTGTGCAGGGGGGCGAGAAGCACGAGACTACCGGCCACTCTTTTAGCGCTGAGAATAACTATGACACCGCTTTGGGCCGGGAATCCACACGGGTTGTGTCGTGCAACACTACTTCCATTATCAGAACCCTGACAGCCCTGAAAAAGGCAGGCTTGCTTCAGAAGGCGCGGGGAACCTTGCTGCGCAGGGCCACAGACCCCTGGGAGAGCCACCTGAACGGCATCATGAATACCCTGGTGCCGGAGCCGGAGATACCCAGCCACCAGGGGCCGGACGCACAAAGCGTTGACCCGGAGCTGGACGTGATCACCGCTGCCGTGAAAGTGCCGGAAACACTCAGCCATCTGCATTACTGGAACGTGCAACTTACCAAAGATGCTAGCAAAGAAGAAGTGCTGCAGGCTTTTGGAAACTCCTCCCGCATCGCCATGATTAACTATGGGGACGGCCTCTCTGCCAACAACACGATAAAAGAACTGATGCTGGGCCTGAACCGGCCTTACGGCGACATGTATGAGGTGGCGCTGTGGCAGGACATGCTGAAAGTGGTGGGGAATGAGCTGTTCTATGCCTACCTGGTCGACAACCAAGCCATTGTTATTCCGGAAACGATAGACGCGATTAGGGCGCTGACACGACTGGAAGAAAATGCACAGGCCTCGATACAAATAACCAACGCTGCCTTGGGAGTACGGCAGGGGGCTTTTATTTAATACATAAAAGAAACGTAAATGATCAAACTTCCCCAAACAAAGGTAAATGAAACTGGATGTGTTTAACTCAGTGGCAGTGGCGATCAGTGTGGCGGGGAGTGGCATCATTGTATATGGCACACTTTTGACCTTTTTCCGATTTATAGTAGCGGAGATACGTCACTTTCGTGACGCTACTGCTGTTGTGGTGTGGCAGGAGCGTAACCGGGCCCGGATGTCGGCTTACCTATTGCTTGGGCTTGATTTTATGCTGGCAGCTGACATTATCCATACGATCCATAACCCAAGCTTGAATGAACTCTACGTTTTGGGACTCATCGTAGCCATCCGATCGGTGATCAGTTTCTTTCTCATGAAGGAGATAAAAGAGTCCATAAGTACCGGCAAAAGCTGAGCAATTGATTCAGTAGCGATAGCTATGTATTGTAACGGCACGGTTGGCGAAGGCTTGCTAAATAACTTTTCCCATCAGATAGCAGTGTTATTAAATACATCATTGCGAGACGTGCGACCAAAGAATGTCCAATAGTTATTGCCGGCTACTCTTCAGTATATCAGTAGACTTCTTTCCAGGTCCAGCCGTCCATTTCCAAAAGGGAAGATAGCAGTCTCCTGCGATCCTTCAGGGTCTGTTTGAAAGTTTGTTCAACTTCTTCCCTTGTTTTAGACGGAATCCCTTTCTCCTCCAGTTGCCAGAGCTCAGGTGTAGGGGCATCTTCCTTTGGTGAAGTGTTCTTCAGGAAACCTTCTTTTACCATTTCCAGATAAGAATCCAGTGCCGTTTGGAGCATCACCATTTTCACTTCACTCTTTTTAACATCCTCTGATACGGCCTGCTCCAGGAGCTGGTATGCCTCATCCAGCAGCACAACGGCGGACGCAACAGACAACTGTGCTTGGCTGTTATGAAAGTAATGAATTACAGGAAAGGAGTGGTGGTTCACCGTATGCTGCATTAGCATCTGGCATATGTCTGACACATTATCGAAAAAGGAGGAAAAGCCTTTCCCATCCCAGCTGTTAGCCAGAACCTGCTGTGGCGATTTACCCATGCTGTTGATGTAAAGACTAAGTTTACTCTGCAAACCTACGGCAGACAACACCTGTACAAAATAAGTGAGGGAGGCAGTTATGAAAGCTAAGCCAGAGAAAGCTGTGACACTCGTAGTAATCCGCCACACATCATTTGATGCCTTATAATCTCCTACTCCCAAAGTGGAAAGGGTAAAACCGGCATAGTAGAGCTTCTCCAAGGGGCTGGCATTGGATAAAGTAGTGCTTTTTACAACAGATTCTGGATCAGATAGTAACAGCAGGAACAGACCTGCCCAAAGCCCAAGAACCCAGGTCAGAAGCGTGCAGGTAAGTATAGACGGCCCCGCATACTCAAGCAATTTAGCTTTCCCATTCTTACCCGAAACAAAGAAGAAAATCTTCCACACCGCTTTGGACACTAATTCCGTAACCCGGCCGCCTCCGCTTGAAGAAAAGGTGGTCTTGATGATGTCCATTGCAATTAGGGTATAAATAAGAGCTCCCAGGAAGAGATACAGAATGTTCATAAAGCACATCGAACTGTTAGCGCGTTCTTCTAAACGCAATAACAAATAGGGAGTTAAAAAAACATAGTGATGGCAGATTCAGGTAGTCGGGCAAGTTTAGGCTTGAAATCACTTTCAGGGCAGATGTTGCCTGTTTTAGTGGCACTAGAGCTTGTGATAAAAGCTAAATTATGTAAAAACAACTCATGAATATATAAAACAGAAGGGTGCACGGGAAGGTATAACCAAGCACGCTTTCATTAGACTTATGTAAGCATTAAGTATGGAAACAGTGACTTCATAACTGCTTAAGCAGTGTGTGCAGTTGCTCGTAACTTATTTATGTAGCGTATAGCTCTGAGGCAGTAGTGAATCTACGAACTCCTAAGGGCACAAGGCATAACAATTAAATAACTTAGTTGATGTTTGACGTTTTAATAAGCTCCCAGCCTCCCGTTATAAGCGCACAGGAAAAGGTTAAATTACTTCTCACACCTGTTAACCAGGAGACCTCCGACATTCCCATAGCCCTGGAAGAGGTACACACAAAAGACATTCACCTGATCATTGTTTCAGAAGACCTTTCTTTTTTCGCCCACGTGCACCCGGAAAAGAAAGGCAAGGAATATACCGTTAATTTCTCGTTTCCCTTTGGTGGCAAATTCCTGCTTTACTGCGATATAAAGCCCCTGAACGGCTCCCCAGTAGTTATCAGAAAAACGGTGGATGTTGCCGGTGATAGCAGGGACGTACAGCGCTACCAGCAGGATGTGCTCAGTAAAACGGTTGACAATGTGAGCGTGCAACTGGATGTGCAGGACCTCAATGCCATACGCGTTACTATGAAACAGGGGGAGGCTGCCATACCGGCCTCTTCATTGGGTGATTTTCTGGGTGCTAAGGCCCATGTGGTGATGATCAATGTGGATACAAAAGAATACCTGCATGTCCATCCCATGGTGCACGAGGACGTACTGGTGCTGCACTCCGCTTTTACAGCCAGAGGGCTATATCGGGTGTGGATTCAATTCCTGCTGAACGGGCTACTGTATACCCTGGACTATGTCGTGCAAGTAACTGAGCTTCCTGGGCAGGGGCTTCATGGGCACCATCACTAAACGCAACAAACCGTATTGTTGGCTATGGAGGCTAATAAAGAGCAAGTAGATATACCGGTTACTGTCACTCTTCGTGATAAAATGAAGATTGTCCTGCTCCTTGCTTTCCCGGCAGTAGTAGAGAACTTCTTTCAGACATTTATTGGCTTTGTGGATGTCTATTTTGTCTCAAAGATAGGCCTAGCGGAGGTTTCTGCCATAGGGGCCACCAACGCTATACTGGCTATCTACTTTGCCGTCTTTATGGCGATCGGGGTGGCAGCAAACGTAAGGGTGGCAAATGCCTTGGGAGCGAAACAGGTCGAAAGAGCCCGGCATATAGCGCAGCAGGCCATCATACTATCCATCCTTTTTGGCATACTGACCGGTATCGTAACGTTGTTTTTTGCACGCCCCCTGCTCACGCTCATGGGGCTGGAAGAGCAGGTGCTGGATATTGGGGAGAACTATTTCCGGGTTGTGGGCATACCATCCGTGTTCATGTCGCTCATGTTTGCGCTTAGCGCCAATTTGCGGGGTTCGGGTAACACACGGGCACCCATGAAAGTCAGCATTATGATCAACATCTTTCATGCGTTCCTGGGGTATGCCCTTATTTTCGGTTTCTGGATCTTCCCGGAAATGGGCGTTACAGGTGCTGCCTTGGCCACAGTTGCCTCACGCATACTTGGGACTCTTCTGCTGGTCTACTACATCCAGCGTTCGGAGGTGCTGGCCTTCCGGAAAGACTTCTGGTCGGTGGACTGGGGCCATCAGAAGGAGCTTGCTACATTAGGCAGCCCTGCGGCCGGGGAGGTGCTTATCATGCGGGCAGGGCAGATCGTCTACTTCGGGTTCATCGTTTCGCTGGGAACCAACGTCTTCGCCGCCCACCAGATTGCCGGTAATGTGGAGGTAATCTCGTATATGGCAGGTTATGGCTTTGCCACAGCAGTTACTATACTGGCCGGTCAGCAGATAGGTGCAGGAAAAATAGAGGAGGCGATTTCCTTCACAAAGATAGGTGCCTGGATGGCTGTGGGCATCATGGGGGTGTTGGGCTTGCTGCTTTTCTTCCTGGGAGAGTGGGCAGGTAGTCTGTTCTCTGAAGACCCGGAGGTGATCTCTAAGATAGGAAGCGCTCTGAAGGTATCGGGTGCGTTTCAGCCTTTTCTGGCTGCCTTGTTAACGCTTACAGGTGCGTACCAGGCTGCCAATAACACAAAGTTCCCCATGTACCTGACGGCGGCTGGTATGTGGGCCATCCGCACCGTTCTGGTCTACTACCTTGGTATCACCTTAGGCTGGGGTCTGACTGGTGTCTGGGTTGCCATTGGTATAGACATTGTGACCCGTGCAGGGGTACTGGCCTACAAGTTTGCTAAGGGTACCTGGATGAACCTGGAAAAGGAAGCAGAGGTGGAATCACAATGTCATCCGCAATCTATTAAAGAGACCATGTCCGACTGCGTTAACAATTACTGAGTAACTCAAGTGCCTCCAAAGTCCGGTGATCCGTACCAGGAGCATGAAAATCAGCACAGTAGGACTTGTGTAGCGAAGTTACCTCGATTTGCCGTTTTTTCCCAAGCAACAGAGAACAGTTCTCAGGTACCTTGGAGACTCTACTAGTTATCCTGACGCCGTCTTTGGAGGAGATAGGTTATCTCGATCAGATCCACTATAGTCAACATATAAAGCAGAACTCCCAGAACCAAATATTGGTAGTTTATAGAGTAAAATTTTTCTTTTCAGATAAACGGGGAGACAGGCTTAGGAGGCCTTATGTGAGGTTCTGTATCTGTACTATTATAGACGTAGAGCCTTGAATGTAGCCTCAGCCACATTTTTCTTTTATTCAGAACATGTGGTAAGTCCAATAAGTATAAGAGTATAAGTTGACCCGACCGCTTGATAATTATGAGGTTCCGAAAACCTTATACTAAAATAGTTTAAGATAAATATGTAGGAGGAGGCACCCGCTTTGAAAGTACAATACGCTTACACCCTGGTTTTAACCCTAATCGCACTTTTGTCCTTTACCCCACAAGAGAGTATAGCACAAGCCGATACTGTTGTGTACCACCTGACTATCGATCAGGAGCAGGTGAAGATAGCCGGAAACAAAAGCATGGGCATGACCATCAACGAATCCATCCCCGGCCCGACCCTGCGGTTTAAGCTTGGAGACTATGCCGTGATACATGTTACTAACAAGATGGATAAAGAGACATCTATCCACTGGCACGGCATCCTGCTGCCCAACTTCTTTGACGGGGTGCCTTACCTGACCACGCCGCCCGTTGAGCCGGGCACTACCTTTACCTATGAGTTTGAGCTTAAGCATACCGGTACATACTGGTACCACTCCCACACCGGCCTGCAGGAGCAGTCGGGAGTGTACGGCTCCATTGTAATTGAGGACTCGGAGCAAAAGCTGGAGTATGACTCTGACCTGGTGGTTGTGCTGTCGGACTGGACCTATGAAAAGCCAACCAATGTGCTGAAGACGCTGAAGCGGGGGCTGGAGGTATATGATATTCAGAAAGGTACTTCTACGCCGCTAAGTATGGTTATTGCCAAGGGCGCGCTGGGGGCGCAACTCAACTTCTGGAAACAACGCATGGAGGGAGCCGACATCGCCGACATTTACTACCCGGCTTTTCTGAGCAACGGGCAACCTGTGCGTGAGTACCCGGAGTTTAAACCGGGGCAAAAGGTAAGGTTACGGGTGATTAATGCTGCCGCTTCCAGCCAGTTCTGGCTGACCTTTGGTGGAGACACACCTTTACTTGTTGCAGCCGATGGCCCTGACGTGGTGCCTGTAAAGCGCGACAAAACCTTTATCGCGGTAGCCGAAACTTACGATTTTATAGTAACCGTTCCGCAAAACGGTAGGCTGGAGATGAAGGCCACTGCGCAGGACGGTTCCGGCCACACTTCTACCTTGCTTGGTCAGGGACCTGTTATACCAGCACCGGATGTGCCCCGACCTGATAAGATCGCCATGATGCAGCAGATGGCCGCCATGGACATGAGAATGGGCGCGCCGGCCACCAAATTCAACCCCAGCGAGGAGGAGCCTTACGAGATGATGAAGGAGTGGGGCATGCAGATGGACGGTGAGATGCAGATGGAAGAGGGCAAGCACATGGACCATGGGAAAAGCATGGAGCCTAAGCCGAAACCTGAAGAGCAGAAGAAGCCCATGCATCAGCATGAGATGGAGATGAAGCAGGACACGGCAGGCGCTCAAAAGATGGGTCATACCAAAATGAACCACCAGGTGGGAGAGCAGAAAAAGGAGGTGCAGATGCCAAAAGACAGCACCGCCGCAAAGGGTATGGACCACTCTAAAATGGACCACACCATGCACGGCAAGGAAATGCAGCAAGATACCGCCGCCCTTGAAATGGACCATGCTAAGATGGACCACAGCAAACATGGAAAAGCAGCCGGTAAAGCACAGTCAAATCAGCCAGAGGCCAGAAAGGGGATAGGGATGCAGCATGAGGGAATGCCCAGTATGGACATGTTCTCAGAGTACAACTATGATTACCTGAAAGCCCCCGAGCCAACCGATTTTGCCGAAGGGAAGCCTGTCCGGGAGATCCTTCTGAACCTGACGGGGAATATGGTGCGCTACATATGGAGTATGAACGGTGTGCCCCTGAAGGAAGCGGATAAGATCAAGATCAGGCAGGGCGAGGTGGCCCGCATCACGCTCAACAACCTGACCATGATGCACCACCCCATGCACCTGCACGGGCACTTTTTCCGGGTGATAAACGAGCATGGGGAGTACTCGCCGCTAAAGCACACCGTAAACGTAGCGCCGATGCAGAAGGTGGTGATCGAGTTTGATGCCAACGAGTACGGCGACTGGTTTTTCCATTGCCACATCCTCTACCATCTCGATGCCGGTATGGCCCGCATCTTCAGCTATGATACGGTCCGCGACCCACGGCTGAAAAGCTACCCGCTCCGCATCCTGACGAACAAAAGCAACCATTTCTTTTTCTGGGGTGCCGTGGACGCTGCCTCGCATATGGGTGAGACAAGAATGGTGCTGTCGAATTTGCGCAACCAGTTTACCTTGTCGGCAGAGTATGGCTGGAACAAGAACCTGGAGGCAGAGTTTACCTACGGTAGGTTCCTGTACGATTACCTGAACGTATTTGTCGGTGTGAACGTGGAGAACGAGAAGGAGGACAGCATGGAGAAGGTGGAGACTACCGCCATAGCCGGTATCCGATACCTCACGCCCTACATGTTCAACCTCGATGTGCGCCTTGACAACCAACTACGACCGCAGATCAGTCTGGGCCGCGAGGTGCTTATTTTTCCGCGCACCTTCCTGTTCGGGGAGTATGAGTACCAGGCGGACTTCGGCTGGGTAAACGATTTCGCTCCGGAGGAAGGCACGGGCAGAGTAGACAACTACCGAAGCGAAACGACTTGGAACGTAGGGCTGGAGTACCTCATGTCAAAAACTTTCTCGCTCATGGGCAGCTACGACAACCGCTTCGGGGCAGGCGGTGGCCTGACAGTAAGGTTCTAAGCCTTGTTGTTACATTGGTGGCTTAGTTCTGCGTTTATCAGCCACCACTTCTTCAATAAAAGAGTTGAGTCAGGATTAACAAAGAACAGCTATGGAAACAAAACCAGATCGTTTAAGAGAAACGTTGGAAGGGTATGTGGTGGACATAGCCTGTCTTCGCACCACGCCAGTGACCCGGATAGGGGAAGCGGCCAGAGTGCACAGCACAGCCTGTGCGCTGATGGGGCACTGTATTGAAAGCGGGTACGGACTTGTAGACGACAACGGTAAGATTACGCTGCTTGACCCGAAGGCTACCAAGCACGTAATAGAAGCCTTGGTGAAGACGTCGAAAGAAAAAGGAGCCCGGCTGCGTGTAGAGCGTGAGGGGAAAGCCGGTGAAATGGAGACGGTGTCGGTTAGAGAGGCTGTGGACCGGTAGGTTATGACATTTATGCGCGTGGCTACGCTATCTTGTAATCCATGGGCAATCACGCTCATTATGGCACAAGATGCAGTAGGTCAGGTGCTTGTACCTAAAGTAGTCAAACCTATGATGTATAGGGAATCAAAGGCAGCGCTGTGCACGAACTGCAAGGAAGACAGGAAATAAAAGCTACATGAACTACTTTTACCTAATTAGCGGTATTGTCTTGGTTTGCTGGGGCTTCGTAGAGGTCCTCTGGATTACGATATGGGTTGACGGCACGTCTGCTCCTTTAACAGGCCGCGTCACCGCCATGATCGAGGCTATAAAAATAACTGTGTCAAAGGATTATGAGTAATACCTTTAAACTGTAATAGTCAAGAAGTAAGCTTACATTCTCTGGCATTGAACAATAGTTTACCTGACATTTCCAATACAACCTTTTTCTTTCGTAATTCCCCTCTCATTAAAACATGGAGGGGTTTCGAAAGAAAAATGAACCTGTAAGCCTTCTGCTACAAAGATGAACAGTAGTGTCAGGTCAAGTAGTGGCAATTACACTTTAACACAGTTATTTTTACAGCCTCCACTAAAGTTGCGAGGGCTTTGCTTTGTTACATCAGTAACTGGAAAGCCACAAAACTTACTCTTTGTTCTGATCCAGCCAACTCTTTAGTTCCTGAATTTCTTTTTCCTGTTCGTTGATGGTTTTCTGAGCCATCTGTTTCATTTCCTGAGTCTTTCCCATCTTCAGAAACTCACTTGCCATCTCATTGCCCATTTCATGGTGGTGGATCATCATTTGGGCAAAGTGTTGGTCAGTATTCTTACCATTCATGCGCCCCATGTTCTGGTGCCTGTTATCCATCATAGACTTCATCGGCTTCATCATGCGCATAGTAGTGGTGGTGTCGCCTGCAGTAGGTACATGTCTTCCTAAAAAGTCCTGCAGCTTTTGTATATCAGCCTGATTCGTTTCTTTGGTCTTCTGGGCCATTTCCTTCATCTCACTATCTGTGCCATTCGCTATTTCCTCTTCTGCCATACGAATGGCTCCCTGGTGGTGCATGCTCATCATCTGAGCGAAGTCATGGTCCGGATCGCCTGTGATTTTACCTCTCATTTCCTGCATTTCCTCCATATTCCGGTGCATATGAGCCATCATGCCCGCCATCTCGCCCCCTTGCATGGTGTGCTGGGTGTGATCTTCACCCATCGTCGTATCTGATTTGGCGTCGGTAGCTGTGGCAGTCTCTGCTCTGTTGCTTTCCTGGCTACAGGCTGCGAGAAGGAAGACTAATCCTACAAACAGCATTTTTATTGGTAATTGCCTATTTATCTTTTTCATAGTTCTGAGTTTATTTTGTTTTAAACCTGATTGTTGAAAGAAACAAGTAATAAATGTGGCAGTTTTTAATCTGTAATGTGCACTAACTTACATATTCTACTTTATCTGCCTCCTGAGTAACTGCGCGTTGATGGCTACAATCACCGTGCTTAGGCTCATTAAGGCGGCACCCACCGCTGGTGAAACCATAATACCTTGCTGGTATAGCACACCTGCTGCCAGGGGCAGCGCGATGACGTTGTAGCCGGTAGCCCAGATCAGATTCTGGATCATTTTGCGGTAGGTGGCCTTGCCGAAGAGGATGAGCGAGGCGATGTCCTGCGGGTTACTGTTCACCAGGATGATGTCAGCAGTCTCGGCGGCTACGTCTGTTCCGGAGCCCACGGCAATCCCAACATCGGCCTGCGCCAAGGCAGGGGCATCGTTCACGCCGTCGCCGGTCATGGCCACGAACTCGCCTTTGTCCTGCAGTTCCTTTACCTTTTCCTGTTTCTGGTGGGGCAGCACGTTGGCCAGGTAGCCATCCATCTGCAGCTTGTCGCTCACGCTTTTGGCCACCCGCTCGTTGTCGCCGGTGAGCAGCAGGTTTTTGATACCGTTCTCTTTGAGCACACGGATGGCCCCGGCCGACTCTTCGCGGATCTGGTCACGCATGGTGATGTAGCCGACTGGTTGTCCATCCACCAAAATATAAACCACTGTTTCCACGCCTTCCTCAGCTTCGCTGGCCGGCACCGCAATGTTAAATTCTTTGATGTAATTAGGGCCTACCACCTTCACATCGCGCCCTTCTACCATGCCTTCCAGCCCCTTGCCGGGCAGGTAGTTGAACGACTGCGAGGGAGGCACGGCTATACCATCGGCCTTCACTTTCCGGAGGATGCTCTGTGAAATGAAGTGCTCCGAGTTCTGCTCCACACCCGCCGCCAGCCGCAGCATTTCCCGCTTGCCCAGCACATTATCAAATGTTACCACTGAGGAGATTTCGTGGGAGCCTTGGGTGAGGGTACCGGTCTTGTCGAAAATGATGGTGGTGATGAGTCTGGCGTTTTCGAAAGCGGTGCGGTTACGGATAAGAAGGCCGTTGTTGGCGGACACGGCAGTGGATATGGCCACCACCAGCGGCACGGCCAGCCCCAGGGCATGCGGACAGGAGATCACCATGACCGTCACCATCCGCTCCAGGGCAAAGGCAAGTTCCTGGCCTAGCATAAGCCATACGGCCAGCGTGCCAAAGCCGGCGAAGAGGGCGATGTAGGTGAGCCACTTGGCCGCACGGTCGGCCAGGCGCTGTGTCTCTGATTTAGTTTTCTGCGCCTCCTGCACCAGCGTGATCACCTTGTTGAGGTAGCTTTCTTTGCCGGTATACTCCACCCGCACCCGCAACGCTCCGTTACCGTTGATGGAGCCGCCGATGACTTTGTCGCCGCTGTTCTTTTTGACCGGCTTGCTCTCACCGGTGAGCATGCTCTCGTTCAGGTAGCTTTCGCCGTCTTCCACCACGCCATCGGCCGGTACTTTCTCGCCCGGTTTTACCAATATTAAGTCGCCCTTCTGCAGGTCTTCAATGCGCACTTTTACGGTTTCGCCATCCCTGATGAGCATCGCCTCGGCAGGCATCATGCTTACCAGCAACTCCAGCGCTTTGGAGGCACCCAGAACCGAGCGCATCTCGATCCAGTGCCCTAGCAGCATGATCACAATCAGCGTGGCCAGTTCCCAGAAGAAGTCCATGCCCTCTAGGCCAAACACAATGGCTGTGCTGTAGAGGTAGGCGACTGTAATGGCTACCCCAATCAGCGTCATCATACCCGGCGAGCCTTTTCTTACTTCTTCGGCCAGCCCCGTCAGGAAAGGCCAGCCACCATAAAAGTAGATGATGGAAGAGAGGACAAATGCGATGTACATACCATAGGGCACCTCTAGTGAAAAGGCCAGGATGTGCTGCACCATGGGGCTCAGGAGGATCACAGGTATAGAGAGGGCAAGCGAGATCCAGAACCGCTTTTTGAAATCTTCGATCATCATACGGTGATGGTCGTGGCCGTGCTCCCCATGAGGCGGATGGCTGGTGGTATCCTGGTGCATGGCGTGTTCGTGGCCGTGCAGCGTCTTTTCCTCCAGCCGCTCCTCCGTCCCCCTTATACTTCTTTCAGCCTGCTTCTTGGGACCGTGGTGGTGGTGTTCATGATCATTATTCATAGTAGTAGGACTAATGTTTATAGTCTATTTTTAACTTACAAGCCATTTCGGGCGTCACGGAATCTGCATACGTTCCATACGCATCGACCAGCACTCCCTTGACTCCCTGGTTAGATGAGATCGCGTACACAACAGAGTTATCATCCGGGCTACTCGCTCCTTCGAACCGGTGCACTTCGTCAACTTCAAACTCACCAGCCCCTAACTCCAGTTGTAACCGTGGACATTCAAGGCAGTAAGGACGTAAGTTGAAATCCTCCTCATACCCCCGCTGCTTTAGACCTTGGAGTGCCTCTACCATTGTATCATAGTTGTACTCTCTCATTCCTATTTACCTTAAGTTTCGTCTATAAAAAGCAGAGGCGCAGCTATGGGTCTGCGCCTCTAATACTAATGGTGATGCCCCGTATCCAAGTATTTGCCCTGTGGGCCGACGCCTTCTATGTGTACGAGTTGGGCACCATAATGTCCTGCCATAGCCACAGCGTAAGCAGTGCCCGTAAGAACAAAAGCAACCACCAACACGCTCCAGCGCTTTCCTTTAAACAGGAACTGGCTTAACAACTGAGATACCAAACCTATTCCACCAAGGTAAATCGTCCAGTCGGCATAGAGATCATGCTGGTCAAGTACCAGCTTGGCATGTTCTGTAAGTCCATGCGTGTGTGGATGAGCTATCTTCGTTACATAGTAAGCTGTACTGAAACCTATCAAAGTAGCTATAGTGGTGATCCAGTCAAGTTCCTTACGCAGGAACAGGATATTGCACAGCTGAACGGCAGCAGCCACGAGCAACAGTACGATTGGAAAATGAACCACTAACGGGTGCTTGTTTGGAAAATCGTCTGGCCTGGCATGCGCCGAGGCGGGGTCCTGCACATGGGCCGCATGCTCCTCGTGTCCAACACTTGGCACAGCAGCAGTGTCCGGTTCCCGTGTACTTTCTGCTGTTTGGCTGGATTTACCGTGTTTTTCGCCTCCATGTGCATAGGAGGTTCTGATACTGGACACACATAAAAGCAGCATTAATAGAATTAGTGAATAGGTATTTTTCATTTTATAAAGTATTAGTTAAGGGTTGTACAGTAATGGATTAGTACATTTCCACGACACCTAACTACTACATCTATCATTAAAACCAGCCGCTATCCACACAGGTGGGAGCTACACATCTCTAAACATATTTAGAGTACTGAGGTGCAATCAAAGCAGTTTTATAGATTTATGGAGCAGAATTATATATCTGTTGAGTATACTGGATTAACACAGGTTGTCAATAGGGTGGCGGTCAGCACCACCTTCGTTTTTGTATCTGTTAAGGGTTGTGCCTGCAACTTCCTTGAACTGCCTTGACAGGTGTTGCAGACTTTTATATCCTAGTTTGGTTGCAATCGCACTGAGAGGGAGTTCATCGTAAGTAAGCAACTCCTTGACGCGTTCTACTTTCTGTAACACAATGTACCTGTTTAAGGCCACTCCTTCACATGCTTTGAAAGCGGTACTGATTGTAGAATAGTCCTTCCCCAACTTCTCAGCCAGATATGTAGACAAATTAGTGGTAAGGGATGAGATTTCGTCGCTGTAGATTAAGTTTATGACAGCTACTTTGATACTTTCTACAAGCTCTTCTAGCTTATCGTGCAGCAGCTCAAAGCCTTTGCTTGTTATGGCTGCTTTTATAGCTGTTTCGTCTACATCGTCACTTTCAGCTACAACAGCCGTACCTAACTCTACCTCCAGTACATGCAGGCCCAGTTTTTCCAGTTCCTCCCGCACTACCATGATGCAGCGAGGGCACACCATGTTTTTTATTCGAAGCACCCTTTGGTGCTGACTCTTTTTGCTCATTCTTTACAAATAAATTTATGGCGAAGAGTGCTCCATAAGCACAGCACCGCCTAACATGACATACAAACCATCAAGCTCGCAACATGCCTCCCTGAATACTTGGAAACTAATACAGGGCAGGCACACGACGTTAACTACACTGGTCCTGAAAAGGCATAGCTTTTCCAGGATGCAGGCAGGAGCAGGTTTGTGCATCAAATTGTAAGAGAGCGCAGGAATATTCTAATATCCGGTATTTTCGGAGGGGCATCTGGCGGTGCATGCGACACCGCCATAATCAGGTTTCGGTAAAAAGACTGTAGTATAGCCTGATACAGGCTACCCATGAAGGTAAACTGTACTTTTACAAGTGAAGGCAGCTTCACGGAAGGGGAACTCTCCAATAAAGGAGCATAAGCTAACTCTGAACAGCAACTGGCATCCTCTGGCGCAGAAGCAGGCTGTCGATCACCATGGTGCGAGTGCTCATGATGGTCATGCCCGGCAGCAGAGGTCTTACTCTCTGTTCTGTGATGATTACCGTGTCCTGAATGGTGGTGGCTCTGAGTGATAGACTGCAGGCGCTGCACCAGGTGCGGCAGGTTACAAACCAGTTGAACAAGGTACAAGTTTACGAAGACTGTCAGTAAAAGCAGCCCAGCGAAGTTAACTGTCTTGTTACGCTTGGTTCTTTTCATGAAGTTAGTACTTTTTCGAGTAGAGGCTCAGCCAATACGCAATAGGCAAATATAGTAAAAATTGATAGTATTATATATTTAATGTAACAGCAGACACCTATCGCCCCTATTTTCAACGCCTTACAAGCATTTTCTCATGCTTCTTAAAGCTAGAGATTATGCCTATTGGGCTGTTTGATCAGTGTGGTGTAATTGTGGAAGCAGTATGTAACACTGCTTCCACATAAAGCTTAATTAATGGTTTCCTCTGTACTACCGCATTTGAGCATCTGTTCACCGAAGTAAGGGTTTCGGATCTCCTGGTTGGAACTTAGCCAGTAAGCACCCTGGTCGTTGTTAGCCATCGGGCAGTGCTGGTAGTACAACGTCTGATCAGAAGCACCGAAGGCTTTCGTCAACGCAAAAGTTGCCTCGGAGAGCAACTCCAGTTGTCCGCGCTGTGCAGCCAGGTCCGTAGCTTCAGCTATTTTAGAAGCACTTTGCTTTACCTCGCCCAGTTTTTCTTCCGCAAACGCCTTCTGCTCGCCCTGCAGTGCAGATACATCTACTTTATCGGCAGCTGCCAGTACAGCTTTGGCGTCTTCCTGGGCTTTCTGTGCGTCAGAAGCCACCAAATTGTCTTTCAGTTTCAGGTAGCTGTCTATTACTGATTTGATCTGCTCCTTTACTGGACCGGCAACCGAGGTGTAATCCGGAGTTTCTACCACCACTTTGCCCTCAGCCGGCATGGCATCGCCGTGAGCCATACCTTCGTGGTGCTCCATGCTTTCAGTTCCGGCAGTAGTCGTTTCCTGCTTGTTCTCTCCGCAGGAAGAAAGTACAAACGCTGCAAGGGTAGCAGCTAAAAGGGTTCTTTTCATCATTGGTTTCAATAGTTACAGGTTTTAAATTTAATTTTATTTCAACTGGTTTTATAGCAGGAAAGCATAAAAGGGTAAGGCTATACTACCCTTTGTCATTGCTTATACTTCTTGTAGTTTTCTTTAGAAGCAAAGTATAATACATCGCCGTTGGCACTACCCGGCTTCAGGGCAATAAAGGCTTTCGATTTGTCTACTTCCTCACCTGTTACCGGATCAGCGGCGTAACGTACCTGGCGGTCGTTTTGGATAGTTTTAACGCACATTTCGCAGCATCCATAGTACATTTTGTCTTCAAACTCTACCGGGAACTGCTTTTTGCCGCCCATGTAGGCATTGTTCACCATACACACCAGGTCCTTCGGAAGCCCCTCTTCAGTCATCAGGTCTGCTGGTGTAGCAGTAGTTGCCATGTGGCTGGCGTGTTCGACAGCCGGTACTTCTGCAGTAGTTTCATTAGCCGCTGTAGCCTTTGCCTGAGGTGCCTTTTCTGAAGAACATGAGGCCAGTGTAAAGGTGCCAAACACAGCCATGTAAAACAGGTTCTTTTTCATTATTCAGGTAAGTTAAATTGTAATCTGTTCAAGTATAATAAAGCCCAGTGCGAGCAGGATAACCAGGTACAGGAGCCATTTTAACCAAGTGTTTCTTCTTTTGGGCGGCTGTTCGTCGCCTGTTCTACAGCATTCTTTCATCGTATAAATTAATGCTGGTGGCCGGCCATGGGGTCAGCGCCTTTCTTCAATACAAACTCGCTGTACAGCAGGTAAGCACCAGATACTACTACTTTGTCGTTTTCCTTAAGGCCTGAAAGTATAGCTACATTATCAGCACTTTCTTCGCCAATTTTTACCATGCGCGCCTTAAAAGTATCCTTACCCGATTGTACCCACACATGAGCTCCTTTCTCGTCGCGAATCACGGCGTCGGTAGGCAAGGTTAGAGTAGCGCCAGTTGCCGAAGGAAGTAAAACGTTTGCCTGCATGCCCGGTAGGTACTGGTCGTTTGGGTTTGGCAGCTCAGCACGAAGTATAGCCACCTGGCTACCAGCCCTGAACTCCGGACTGATAAAAGTAACCTTTGCCGTTACCGGCTCCTGGCCAAAACCTTCTACCGAAACCTTGATTGGGTCACCTTCCTCTATATTGCCGACTTCCTGCGGATACAGTTCAGCTTCTACCCAGACCTTACCCAATTTTCCTAAGCGGTACAGCACGCCGCCTTCTGCCACATACTGGCCTTCGGCTGCGACGACTTCGGTTATCACACCACCGGCAGGGGCAACAAACGTGATCCGAGGGCTAACCTCACCTGTTCTGGCAAGGTTGCGGATCTGGCCTTCTGTTAAACCGTAAAGTATAAGCTTCTTTTTGGCAGCCTCCAGAAATGATGCAAAACGAGGGTTCTCCTGACCCAGCTCACGGTTTTGCGCCAGGGCCAGCAGGTATTCGCGCTGCAGTGTCAGGAGTTCTTCCGAATAGAGTTCATACAGCGGCTGGCCTTTTCTAATCGTTTGCCCGCTCTCTTTCAGGTACAGTTTTTCAATGCGTCCGGCGGCGCGGCTGCTGATCACATCGGTCTGTGTTTCGTCGAGCACCAGCTTACCGGTAAGTATAGCACTGCTGCCCACCGAGCCCGTCTTAACGCGTTTGGTTTTGATGTTGCCCAGCGCAATCTGACTCTCGCTCAGCATCAGTTCCCCGTTCTCCTTACCCGACTGTGACACCGGCACCAGGTCCATGAAGCAGATAGGGCAGGTGCCTGGTTTATCCTGCACAATCTGCGGGTGCATGGGGCAGGTATAGGTAGCCTTTTCACCCTCCGCGTGCGAATTTTCCTCTACGGAGCAGGCCGCTACAAGTATAGCCGTTAACAGGAAGAGTATGTTCAAATATCGTCTCATGTCTATTTTTGAATGAGTGATTGAGTGAATGTGTGAGTAAGTGCTTTAGATTCCCTCAGTCACAATTTTAATTACTGACTTTGATAAAGCTTTCGCTATCAACCATAAACTGTGCGTTGGTAGCGATCACATCAGCTTGTGTTAAGCCGGAGTTTATCTGGATATGATCACCTGCTACAGCACCTGTGGTAACGGTAACAGGCTCAAACACACCATTCACTTTTCTGAAAGCAACTGTTTTTGTACCGATATCCAGTACGGCTGCTTTGGGCACCCACAGCGCTGCTTCGGTTGTATAGGTAGCCTCGGCACTAACCAGCTGACCTACCATTACCTGTTTGTTGTCTCGTGGCAGATAAACGCGTACCTTCGCAAAACTCTCTCCTTCATCAAAAAACGGCTGGAAGAAATCTACTTTCGCCTCCAGTTTTTCGCCCGGCAGTTGCGGGAAGGTGATTACGATCGGAGAACCCTTTGCCAGTGAGCTCATCTCGCCGGCAGGTACATTAAACTCCGCCCAAAGCTGCTCTGCGTTTACTACGCGCACCAGCGGTTGTCCAACTGTTACATACATGCCCTCGCGTAATTGTGTGGCTTGTCCGGCTGGAGTTGTGGCGGCTGTGGCTGGTGCAGCGGCTGTGGCTGCACTGCCTCCGCCCATCGCGTCCATGCCGCCGCCGGCGCTGGCTGCAGGCGCTGCGGCCATACTTGCCGTGGCTGCCGGAGCGGTTGCGTTCAGGTCGATCACGTAACCGTCGTAAGGACTGTAGAGGGCAAAAGTATAGCTTTCTTCGCCGCGGCTTATAAGGCGGTTGATTTGTTCATTGGTAGCACCCAGGTACTGCAGCTTTTGCATGGCAGCCTGTATCAGCTGCTTGTCCTCCGGAGCTGACTGCACCAGGTATAGAAGTTCCTTCTGTGCCGTGATCAGCTCTGGGCTGTATACTTCCATCAGCTTCTGGCCTTTGCGGATCGGCTGGAAGTTATACTTCACGAACAGCTTCTCGATACGGCCACCCACGCGTGCCGGCACCGAGTACACCCTGCGTGGATCGTAGGTGATAATGCCATCCATTTTTATGCTTGCCTCTGCCGTTTTTTGCTCCAGCTTGGTAGTTGCAATGCTGGCTATCACAGTGCTGTTGGTCGGTTTCAGCAGGAAAGCCAGGTCTTCGTTGATCTCAACGCCATCGCCGTGCGCCGCTTTAGGCACCAGGTCCATGCCACAAATAGGGCAGGTGCCCGACTTGTTCTGCACGATCTGCGGGTGCATCGGGCAGGTATATTCCGTATCGCCCTCGGCATGCTTATGGTCTTCCCCCTTGCAGGCCGCCACTAGTACAGCCAGCGCCAGGAAAAGTATGTTCAGGTATCGTTTCATGTTTAATTTTGATTGCGTGATTGAGTGAATGTGTGCGTAAGAGTTTTGATTCACACATTCGCTCATTCACAACTTATCTCTCTATCTCTTTTTCATAATTCACTGCCATCTGGAAGAGCGACTGCAGGATCTTGAGGTATTCCATCTGCGCCATGTTCAGCGATTCCCATGCGTCAATAACCAAAGGAAGTTCTTCATTATTCTGCTCGTAGGCTAGCATGGTCACATCATAGTTCTTCTTGAAAGCCGGGATAATCCTTTTCTCGTAGTTGTCCGCCTGCTGTCGCATGGTGTTCAGCTCTAGTGCCATGCTACGGGCCATACCCTGCGCCTCATTCAAAACAGCTTCGCGCTCGCGCTGCATGCTCTGTATCTCCAGGTTCATGGCTTTGGTGTTGGCCTTGTACATTTTCGACGACCAGGGCGCTATCGGAATAGAGATCATGCCCATGGCCGTGAACTGCTGCGGCATCATCGCGTCGCGCGGATACATATGGTCGAAGCGCAGTTTAAAGTCCGGCAGGCGCTCCAGCTTTTCCATCTGCACATTCAGCTGCATGGATTCAATCGTTCTGTCGAGTTGGCGAACGTCGCTGCGAGCACCGGTCAGGTAGGTGGTATCAACGGCGAGTATGGCAGGCTCAGGTACAAACACCGTGGTGTCGATCTTGTACTTCTGGTCCTTGGGCAGGTTCATGAGGATATTGAGCTGCACGTTCTGTTGCTCAATCTGCGAAGCCGTCATCACCTGCATGTTCTGCACTTCATGCAGCCTGGCTTCTGCTTTGTAAACACCCCCTAGTTTACCTTGGCTATAGGGGTAGCGTATGCGGGCCAGCTTGAGCATGTATTCCATGATGCGCTCATTTTCCTGTAGCACCTCCATTTGTTTTTCCAGCACCACCCAATTATAGTATGCTGTCTTGGCCTGCGCACGCAGCTCATTATAGGTCACATCTCGGGCTGCCTGCTCAATGCCTGCTTTGGACTTCATGTACTTCTCCTTGGCACGCAGCTTTATCGGGTTTGGAATATCCTGTTCGGCCGAAACCATAAGAGAGCCTTTATCACGGTCTTCCATTACTTCAGCACCAGGATACGGAGCCATGAACACTCCGCCTCCCACCATAGGAGCCATCCAACTTTTTGCCCCTTCAGCATAGGCATCCATGGCTTTGGACCTGCTTTCGTACATCTGCAACATCGGATTATTGTTGCTAATGCGCTGCAGCACACTATCCAGGTTCATGGTTGGCTGCTGTTGGGCCAGCACCGGAGTGCTGGCCAACAACATTACAAACACAAACAACCAACTTATTTTCTTAATGCTTAACATCGTATATCTCTAACTTGCCGTGTTTTCTTAATTCATATTCTTTTGTCATCTCAAACACCACCGGCGTTACCAGCAGGATGTGGATGGAAGAGGTGAATACTCCTCCGATCAGTGGGAGCACAATTGGAAGCATGATATCAGAACCTACACCCGTGGCCCAGAGCACTGGAACAAGGCCGAACAAGGATACCGACACCGTCATAATCTTCGGACGAAGACGCTTGGCGGCCCCCATGAACACATAGTCACGGATATCCTGCTTGGTGATAGTGTCTGAAGAGTTGCCTTTGATAGCCACCAGCTGTTGCATCGCCTCGTTCAGGTACACGATCATCAGCATGCTTGTCTCCATCGCCAAGCCAAACAGGGCGATAAATCCCACGGCCACGGCCACCGACAGGTTCACGCCGTAGAAGTACACGATATACACTCCTCCGATCAGGGCAAACGGAATGGTACCCAGGTTGATGAGGGCCTCCTTCATGGACTTAAAGGAGAAATAGAGAATGAGCAGGATGATCACCAGCACCAGTGGAATGATGATTTTGAGTGTGTTGTTAGCGCGCACCTGGTTCTCCCATTGGCCGCTCCACTCCAGATAGTAGCCGTCCGGTATGCCCGTTACCTCGGTATTGATTTTTTCGATGGCTTCCTGTACGGTGCTGCCCAGGTCACGGTCGCGCACGTTAAACAACACCGCCCCGCGCAGCTGTGCATTCTCAGAGTTAATCATGGGCGGCCCGTCTGTAAACCGGACAGCTGCCACAGAGGACAAAGGCACAGTACCAGCCGACGAAGTCTGGATCGGGATCCGCTCGATCCGCTCTACACTGTTACGGTACTCCTGTGCCAGCCGCACGTTAATGGAGAAACGCTCGCGCCCCTCAATGGTGTTGCCGATAGGCGTGCCACCTAAGGCGGACTCCACAATCATGTTCACATCGTCCACCGTCAGCCCATAGCGGCCTAGAGCTTCGCGGTTAATGTCAATCTCCAGGTACTTACCGCCCGTAATCGGCTCCACGTACAGGTCGTTTACACCCGGGATCCCATTTAGCGCTGTCCTCACCTTTTCAGATACTGCCGCGATAGAGTCCAGGTTCTGGCCGTATACTTTCACGCCCACATCGGTGCGGATACCGGTGGCCAGCATGTTGATCCGGTTAATAATGGGCTGGGTCCAGCCGTTCACCACGCCCGGTATCTGCAGCTTGGCATCCAGCTCCTGGATGATATCCTGCTTGGTGATACCTTCGCGCCATTCCGACTCCGGCTTTAGCATGATGATGGTCTCAATCATGCTGATAGGGGAGTTATCTGTAGCGGTGCTGGCTCGTCCGGCCTTACCCAACACACTTTCCACTTCGGGCACGGACTTGATGATCTTGTCCTGTACCTGCAGGATGCGTTTGGCCTCTGCGTTGGAAATATCCGGCAGCGTGACGGGCATGAAAAGGATGGATCCCTCATCCAACGGCGGCATGAACTCTGTGCCCAGGCTAAACAACATCGGAATAGAGACAGCAAGCGCCAGGATATTAACACCTAGTGTTGTTTTACGCCACTTCAGGCACCACTTCAATATAGGGCCATACACCTTCTCCAGCCCTCGGTTAATAGGGTTCGCGCTCTCCTCCTTAAACTTTCCTTTCAGGAAAAATGAGATCAGGACGGGCGTAAGCGTGATGGCCACCACGGCGTCCACTATCAATATGAAGGTTTTTGTCCAGGCCAGTGGTCCGAACAGCTTGCCTTCCTGCCCGGTGAGCAGGAACACCGGCAAAAAGGAGGCAATGATGATTACCGTGCTCCAGAACACGCTGGGTCCAACCTGCCTGCTGGACTTCTCTATGATTCGAATTCTATCTTCTTTTGATAACTTCATGTTCATTCTGTTTTTGAATGCAGATAATTAATCCTCCCACGGTTTGCCTTTCGTCGCATCGGCCAGGTGCCGGTATGCGTTTTCCACCATCACGATGGCGTCATCCACAATCACACCAATGGAGAGGGCAATGCCTGTCAGGGACATGATGTTGGAGGAGATTCCGAAGGCGTTGAGCAGGATAAAGCCAATGGCAACGGAGAGGGGCAACTGGATCATAATCACCAGGGCGCTGCGCCAGTGGAAGAGAAAAAGGAGCACCACGAGCGAGGCTACAATCATTTCCTCAATCAGGGTATTCCGAACTGAGTCTATGCTTTCATTGATAAGCCCGCTGCGGTCGTAGACAATCTTGAACTTCATGCCTTCAGGTAAGCCTTTGGCTACTTCTTCCATCTTCACCTTGACATTCTGGATTACCTCCTCTGCATTCTCACCGTAGCGCATCACGATGATACCACCAACGGCCTCACCTTCCCCATTCAGGTCAAAGATGCCCAGGCGGCTCTCGCCTGTCATCTGCACCGAAGCTACATCTTTCACCCGTACCGGGATGGTATTGTTGGTAGCAACAGAAATGTTCTCTATCTCTTGGGCAGACTCCAGGTAACCGGTTGTTTTTATGATATAGCCGATGTCGGATAGTTCAAACTTGCGGCCACCTGCTTCGTTGTTATTAGCCCGCACGGCTTGTATCACCTGTGGAACGGAGAGGTTGTAATAGGTTAACTTGTTAGGGTCAAGAGTGAGCTGGTACTGCTTTTGGAAGCCACCGAAAGAAGCCACCTCACTGACCCCTGCCACGTTTTGCAGTGCGAATTTCACATACCAGTCCTGCACGGCACGCTGCTCGCCCAGGTCCATGCCAGGGGCCTCCAACGTATACCACAGGATATGCCCTACACCGGTGCCGTCTGGCCCCAGGGTGGGCGTGGCATCTTGAGGCAGCATATTACCCACAGAATTCAGGCGTTCCAATACCCGTGTGCGGGCCCAGTACACGTCTGTCTCATCCTCAAAGATGACATAGATAAAACTCATGCCGAACATGGAGGTTCCCCGCACATATTTTACCTCGGGCAGGCCCTGCAAATTCGTAACAAGCGGATAGGTAATCTGGTCTTCCACCAGCTGAGGGCTTCGGCCCATCCACTCAGTAAAGACAATCACCTGGTTTTCAGACAAATCTGGAATGGCATCCACTTTGTTTGTCTGTACAGAATAAAGGCCCCAGCCAAACAGCGATGCTGCAATGAGCAACACCATTATGCGGTTGCGGAGCGAAAAGGAAATTAACTTTTCGATCATGGAATTAAAATAACCTTAATAGGAAATGACTAGCAGCCGCTTGAAACGGCTGAAAAGGGGGACAGTACCAAAGAACAGGGTAGCGTTGCTACCAACGCAGTGTCACAAGGTCACAACTGCGCCTATTGTAAAGGTACTTACAAGCCTGTAAGGTTATATAAGGAAGGACTGCACCAGAACAGGTATGTCCCGGGCAATGGGAGGGGAAGTATAAAGTGCGTAAGCAGGTTTTAACTCATCCTGAAGTGCAAAAAGCTGCAGGATCACCACTTTCACAGCGGCGATGAATTTAAGATCCAGTGTTTTATTGAGCGCAAGCGCCTTTGTGTCAGAGGCTATATCCAGGCGCTCTACCACAAACTGGTGGTCTTCACAGCAGCTTTTTTCTTTGGTATCTTGAGGAATGTGGCAAGGAGGCAGCGTTTCTTTCATCTGCTCCATCGGGCAATCTTCAGCCTGCCCGTAGAAACTTAAATCACGTATCTCCCCGGCACATAGATGCATACCTACTGTAACACCTGTCGAGGAGACAAGCACCAGCAGGGCTAACGTTAGCAATATGATCCGGTGAAGAGTTTTCATAATGGTACCTTACCACAAAGGTACAACAGGGGCAACTGGGTATGTTATATAATTAGCTATTTTTTTTACATATTTTTCGTGCATGCTTGCCAAGCCTTACAGCTACCCAAGCCGCGAAAGCGGAAAAACAGGTTTGCACCCTTCCTGTAGAACAGGACGAACGGTTTATGGTTCCCTTACTCCCAGTAATAAAATAACGCTGTCTTCGTAAAACAACAGATGAGTACCGTGGCTGTGAGTCGAACTTACAGAAGATGGTGTGTTGCATGGGCAACTATACCTTCTAGAACTCTACTGGCTTTCCAAGGGCCTGTTTGATAAAATCTGTAAATCTTAGCTGAAATTGTATAACAGCCTGGGTAAAGGCAGCATGTACCTTTGTACCATCAAGAAAGATAAAACGAATGGAATATGGAGAATAAAGTGCTGATCTCTGATAAATCCGCAAGCCAACATGCTGTAAAGCTGCAGAAGGCGTCTCTCCCTGTTACAGGTATGAGTTGTGCCTCCTGTGCCTTAAGTGTGGAGTCCATGGTGGGTGCACAGCCAGGCGTATCACAAGCGGCAGTGAACTTCGCCTCCCAGACACTGCAGGTGTCTTATGACCCTGACCAGATTGCTCTTACCGATATACAGAAGAATGTGCAGGAAATAGGCTTTGACTTGATCATTGATCAGGAAAATGCCCAGGAAAAGCAGGAAGAGGAGCAGTATAACCGTTACCAGGCGCTGAAGAAGAGAACTATCGCAGCGGCAATACTTACCCTGCCGGTGTTTATCATCGGGATGTTCTTTATGGACATGCCTTACGGAAACTGGATCATGATGGTGCTTAGCGCGCCGGTACTGTTTTACTTTGGCCGAAACTTCTTTATCAATGCTTTCAAGCAAGCGAAAAACGGGAAGGCGAACATGGACACGCTGGTGTCGTTGAGCACAGGCATTGCCTTCCTCTTCAGCGTGTTTAACACCTTCTTCCCTGAGTTCTGGCATACACGGGGACTACATCCGCACGTATACTTTGAGGCTGCTGCTGTCGTAATCGTGTTCATTATGCTGGGCAAGCTGTTGGAGGAGAGGGCCAAATCCAATACCTCCACCGCCATTAAGAAGCTGATAGGCCTACAGCCCAAAACTGTTTGGTTGGTAGAGGGCGACCAAGAGCGGGAGGTGCCTGTTTCTGAAGTGCAGAAAGGAGACCTGCTGCTGGTACGCGCCGGAGAGAAGATACCTGTGGACGGAGAAGTGGCGAGGGGTACTTCCTATGTTGACGAATCCATGATTTCAGGGGAACCCGTACCGGTTGCCAAGCAGCAAGGAGACAAAGTGTATGCAGGAACCATCAATCAGAAAGGTAGCTTTCAGTTTGTGGCTGAGCGCGTGGGAAGTGAGACCATGTTGGCTCAGATCATCAGGATGGTACAGGAAGCACAAGGCTCTAAGGCTCCCGTACAAAAACTGGTTGATAAGATCGCTGGTATATTTGTACCGGTAGTGCTGGTGATAGCGCTGGTTAGCTTTACCGCTTGGTTTGTACTCGGCGGCGACAATGCGCTGACTCAGGCCCTACTGGCTCTGGTGACTGTCCTTGTTATTGCCTGCCCATGTGCTCTGGGCTTGGCAACACCAACTGCTATTATGGTGGGCGTAGGCAAAGGTGCTGAAAACGGCATTCTGATAAAGGATGCGGAAAGCCTGGAGCAGGCACATAAAGTAAATGCTGTCGTTCTCGATAAGACAGGCACCATCACAGAGGGCAAACCGGTGGTGACGGATGTGGTGTGGGCTGATGAAGCGAGTGCCCACAAACAAAACCTACAAACCGTGCTATTGTCGTTGGAAATGCAGTCAGAGCACCCGCTTGCTGAGGCAGTGGTGCGGCATCTGAAAAACCTGGAGGTAAAGTCACTGGAACTGGATGCGTTTGATAGTATAACAGGGCGCGGAGTTAAAGCCTCCCTACACGGCACCCAGTATTTAGCGGGTAACCACAAGCTCTTAGAAGAAGAAGGGGTACATGTTGAACCTAAGTTGGTCCAGCTCGCAGATGCTTTGAGGGCTGAAGCCAAAACGGTTATCTTCTTTACAGAGAGTCAGAATGCTGTAGCTTTGATAGCCATTGCAGACCAAGTTAAGCCAAGTTCAGCGGCTGCCATACAGGCATTGCAGGCGCAAGGGGTTGAGGTGTATATGCTCACTGGTGATAACCAGCAAACAGCCGCAAGTGTGGCAGCGCAGGTAGGTATAAAGAGTTACAGAGCCGAGGTTTTGCCATCTGATAAAGCGGCTTTTGTAAAAGAATTGCAAGCGCAAGGCAAGATCGTAGCCATGGTAGGGGATGGTATCAATGATTCACATGCCCTGGCACAGGCTGATGTAAGTATTGCCATGGGCAAGGGGTCAGACATAGCCATTGATGTGGCTAAGATGACTTTGATTTCCTCAGACCTGCAGCAGGTTCCTAAAGCACTAAAGCTGTCAAAGCAAACAGTACGGGCAATCAAACAGAATTTATTCTGGGCCTTTATCTACAACCTGATAGGTATTCCCATTGCGGCAGGGGTGCTTTATCCGCTGTATGGCTTCCTGCTGGACCCTATGATCGCAGGCGCGGCCATGGCCTTAAGCTCCGTGTCGGTTGTAACAAACAGCTTGAGGCTGAAAGTACAGAAGCTGTAACATGCTTCAATAAATATGTAATAGATAAGGAACATTATGTAACAAGTGCGGCTTTGAGCGCGCGTATTTTTGTAATGTTCAATTTAAGTAGTGTAACTAAAAATAGAGTGATTATGAAAGACCTAAAGTTTAAAACTAACATAAACTGTGGAGGCTGTGTTTCTAAAGTAACTCCAGTACTTAATGCCGCCGAAGGTGTTTGTGAATGGAATGTAGATACAGCCAACAAAGACAAAGTTCTAACCGTGAAAACAGAGTCCCTCTCTGCCAGTGAGATTATCGCCACTGTAGAGAGAGCTGGCTTTAAAGCACAGCCTATTTAACATATCTGTAGCCAAATAGTTAGCTTGTAAGTAAGGGGAGGTACTTTTAAATGAGGTGCCTCCCCTTTTTGAAGCAATTTTAGATGTATAGAACAGAGCATGTGCTTTCTCTAGTAATACCTGTACCAGAATCGTCCAACGGTATTGTTGCTTCTTTTTACAAAGGTGCGTTTGTAAAACGTTATAAACTGTAATATTGTCAGTGTGTGCTTGCTTATCCAGAAGCTTTAGGAAATCAGAAAACCGAAGGGAATAGCCGTCCGATACCGGTAGGGAGGAGGTGTTCAGAGATTCATGTAGTCATTACTCTCCCTAACTTTTCCTCTTGCAGCAGTCTTAAATTAACAAGTCATATAGCAAACTGACAGCGCCTCAGTTCTCAGTAATGACCCTGCTGAAACTAATTTATCTCTTCGGCTTTTTCTTTCAGCTGTTTATTATCTAAATGCAGCTTGGGCAGGAGCGGCTCTTAGTAAATCGGCACCACGGACTTGTCTTCTATGGTCAGGTGGATGTCGTAGGTATGGTTAATGTCACCGAATATGGCTACGGTGTCGGCATCATTGCTATTGACGGGCGTGCCGGTAAAGCCGACAAAGAAAGCCTGCGGCAGGACGCGACGCATGTTTTTAGCAAAGCCCTACACCAGCCCATATGCTTGCGGTGGCACTCGTCGGTAATTACGGTGATATTGTCGCGGGTGCTCTACAATTTATTATAATA